>NZ_JBBMEX010000010.1:0-104918 GCF_040096355.1 Maccoyibacter intestinihominis | reverse complement strand
CGGGAACAGAAAAAGCAAGGAAAGAACTTGAAGAAAGACTCGAGAAAAGGAAAGCAGAAAAGAAAGAGACAGAGGAAAGACTGGAAAAACAGCGTGCCGAAAAACAGGAGCAGGAAGAACGGCAATATGATCTGAAAATTGATGGAAAAGATGTAGATGACCTGACAGGAAAAATGGTGGAATTGGTAGGTACTTCAATTCCTATAGGAGTGACGGAAAGCGGAGTTTCGACATTTGATGTGCTGGCATAGAAACTGATATGAGTATGCCGGGATGTATTGACATGGAAGAAATGATGAGTTTGCACTTGATTATAAGACACCGGCTGAATGCTACTATCCGGCAATGCTGTTGCCATATGTAGCTTAGCATAAATGGGACTGGGGAAGGTTCAACTACTTTCCCTATGTTCTCTGTAACTTATCAACCATATCAGTTCATTATAAAAATCTCAGATTTTTGTCTTGACAACTGAGCCACTATAAAACCGGTAAAAAAGCAACTGGAAGTCGATTTTATTTGCAATAAGGGTTCTAAAAAGTATTATATCCAGTCAGCATATATGCTGGAGACGGAAGCAAAAATGGCACAGGAAATCCGCCCTTTTTTGAAAATAAATGATTCATTTAAGAAGATTGTAATTACATCTAATACACCAAAACCTTTTTATAATGATCAGGGTATTTTAATCATGAATGTATATGATTTTTTATTGAACGTAGAGTCATTGAAATTATAAAAAGCAACTGGTAAATTGGAATTTATGGAGATGACAGAACATTTAAAAATGACTTGGCGGGCAATTATGCAAGATAAAAACCATCATATAATTGTCAAAAAACTAGATGGAAAAATAGTTTCTTCTTGTGTTTGTGTGATTATTCCTAATTTGACAAGAAACATAAGACCATATGCGTTTATTGAAAATGTTGTCACACATTCAGATTATCGTGGAAAAGGATATGCAACGGAGTGCTTAAATTACGCAAAACAAATAGCAGAGAACACAAATTGTTATAAAATGATGCTGCTTACAGGTTCAAAGAAAAAAGAAATATTGAACTTTTATGGGAATGCGAGATATAACAGTACAGATAAAACAGCGTTTATTCAATGGATTGAATAATACAAGTTCCAATTTGTGGAGAAAAAATTATTATGATCAGAGCATTACAGAAAGCAGATATAGATAGCGTCACTGATATATGGTTGGATACCAATCTAAAAGCACATGATTCTATTCCGGCCCAATACTGGAATAGTAATTATGATTTAGTGAAATAATAGTTTTCACAACCGAATCCTTGACAAAGTCCAAAAGGGAGTTGTAAAATACGGATGTGCGTGGAAAAGGACTAGTACGGACGTGCGAAGTTACAGAGAAGAGATCAAACGCTGAGAGATCTCACTTTTTTATCCCCGGAACCTGCCTTGGAGCATTCAGATGAAAGTCTGGCGTAGAACCGGCGTTAACGGTGAAAGAGTGAACGCAATGCGTTAAACTGGGTGGTACCGCCGGAAGCTTTTCGGTCCCTGTAGGCAGGGAGGAAAGCTCCCGGCGTTTTAAGTTAGAAATGTAAGGAGAAAGAAAATGGCAAAGGATAAGAAATTAGTAGAAGCGATCACATCCATGGACACTGACTTCGCACAGTGGTATACCGATGTAGTAAAAAAGGCAGAACTGATCGCCTATTCATCCGTAAAAGGATGTATGATCATCAAACCGGCAGGCTATGCGATCTGGGAAAATATCCAGAAAGAGTTAGACCGCAGATTCAAAGAAACAGGTGTGGAAAATGTCTACATGCCAATGTTCATACCGGAGAGCCTGCTCCAGAAAGAAAAAGACCATGTAGAGGGCTTTGCACCGGAAGTTGCATGGGTAACACATGGAGGATTGAGCGAGTTACAGGAAAGACTCTGTGTCAGACCGACTTCCGAGACCCTGTTCTGTGATTTCTATAAAGACGACATCCAGTCCTACCGTGACCTGCCAAAACTGTATAACCAGTGGTGTTCCGTGGTAAGATGGGAAAAAGAGACAAGACCGTTTTTACGTTCCAGAGAATTTTTATGGCAGGAAGGCCATACGGCACATGCAACAGCAGAAGAGGCAGAAGAGAGAACCGTTCAGATGTTAAATGTCTATGCGGATTTCTGTGAGGAAGTCTTAGCGATGCCGGTCATCCGTGGTAGAAAGACAGAAAAAGAAAAATTTGCAGGAGCAGAGGCAACGTATACGATCGAAGCATTGATGCATGACGGAAAAGCACTGCAGTCCGGTACCAGCCATAACTTTGGCGATGGATTTGCAAAAGCATTTGGAATCCAGTATACCGATAAGAATAATAAATTACAGTATGTACATCAGACATCCTGGGGAATGACCACCCGTCTGATCGGTGCGATCATCATGGTACATGGAGATGACTCAGGTCTGGTGCTTCCACCTAGAATTGCACCGGTACAGACCATGGTAATTCCGATCCAGCAGCACAAAGAGGGTGTTTTAGAAAAAGCACAGGAAGTAAAAGAAGGCTTAGTGCAGGCAGGAATCGCAGCCGGATTAGATGACAGTGACAAGAGTCCGGGATGGAAATTCTCCGAACAGGAAATGCGTGGAATCCCGGTTCGTGTAGAGTTAGGACCAAAAGACATCGAGGCAGGAAAATGTGTACTGGTACGTCGTGACACCAGAGAAAAGACAGAGTGTGCGATTGAGGATGTGGCACAGACTGTAAAAGAATTATTAGAAACGATCCAAAGAGAAATGTTTGAACGTGCGAAAGCACATCGTGATTCCCACATTTCCGATGCACATGACTATGCAGAATTTAAGAGAGCCGTAGAAAATAAACCGGGATTTATCCGCGGAATGTGGTGCGGCGATCAGGCATGTGAGGACAAGATCAAAGAAGAGACAACAGCAACTTCCCGTTGTATGCCGTTTGAAGATCAGGAGCATATCGCAGATACCTGTGTCTGCTGTGGAAAACCGGCACACAAACTGGTATACTGGGGAAAAGCATATTAAAATTTGTAATGCTATGCAATGACGCAATGTAATAGAAAGGAATCGTATGAGGATACAGCTTCCCGTTAAAGTAGACAACATCATAAAGACGCTTGAAGCGGCAGGCTATGAAGCATTTGCGGTTGGCGGCTGTATCCGGGACAGTGTCCTTGGAAGAACGCCGCAGGACTGGGATATTACCACTTCGGCAAAGCCGCAGGATGTAAAACGGCTGTTTTCACATACGATCGATACCGGAATCCAACATGGAACCGTAACGGTCATGTTAGAGCATGAAGGCTTTGAAGTAACGACTTATCGGATCGACGGCGAATATGAAGATGCCCGTCATCCGAAAGAAGTTACTTATACGGTGAATTTATTAGAGGATTTAAAACGCCGGGATTTTACGATTAATGCCATGGCGTACAATGAGAGCCGTGGGCTGGTGGATGCCTTTGACGGAATGGGTGATCTGCAAAAAAAAGTGATCCGCTGCGTGGGAAATCCAAAAGAGCGTTTTACGGAGGATGCATTGCGGATGCTTCGGGCATTGCGGTTTGCGGCACAGCTTGGTTTTGAAGTGGAAGAACAGACCTTTGCGGCGATCCGGGAACTGGCACAGACGATTGAAAAGATCAGTGCAGAGAGGATACAGACAGAACTGGTCAAACTGCTGACTTCAGATCATCCGGAACTGATCCGGGAAGTCTATACAAGCGGGATCTCCGATGTGATACTGCCGGAGTTTTCCGTATTGATGCAGACAGAGCAGAACAATCCGCATCACTGTTATACGGTGGGAGAGCATACGATCCATGTGGTACAGCAGGTAGAGAATCAAAAAGTCCTGCGTCTGGCGGCGCTGTTTCACGATATTGCAAAGCCGGTATGCAAGACAACGGATGAGACAGGAGTCGATCATTTTTACGGACATCCGAAAGAAGGTGCAAAGATGGCACATCGCATTTTCCGAAGGTTAAAATTTGATGTGGATACGATGCAAAAAGTCTGCGGACTGGTGGAATGGCATGACGACAATCCGAACCTGACACCGGCAGGGATACGAAAAGCTATATACCGTGTAGGTGAAGAACGATATCCGGATCTGTTCGCATTAAAACGTGCGGATGTATTATCACAGAGCGGCTACCGCAGAGAAGAAAAGTTAGCATATATTCAGAGTTATCAGAAGCTCTATGAAGAGATCATAGAGCAAAAGGATTGTCTGAGTTTAAAGAAACTTGCTGTCAACGGCAGGGATCTGATGGAGTTAGGGATCAAACCGGGAAAAAAAATCGGTCAGATCTTACAGAAACTATTAGAAGAAGTCTTAGAAGAACCGGATAAAAACAAAAAAGAATATTTACTCGAACGGGTAAAACAGACATATCAATAACCCCTTTTTCATATGATAGAGAGACACAGAATTGCTGTGAATTGTCATGTGGAGGGGTTTTTGTGTATTATAAAGAAGAAACATTGTTTGAACAGTACCCGCTGGAACTGACAGATACATATAAAGGGCGTGGAGCTGTTTTTGCAATGACAGATATCGGGAGAGTTTATCTCAAAGAGTATTCCGGTTCCGCAGTAAAAGCGGAGTTTTTAGCAAAGTTATTAGAGTGCGTGAATGAACAGGGAATCCATACGGAAACAGTCATACAGACCACGGAGGGGGAATATCTTGCAAAAGACCCGGACGGAGTGTCCTACCTGTTGCGAAAATGGTGTGAAGGAAGGGAATGTAATACGGCAAGCTGGGATGAAATCCTGCGTTCGGCAGATATTTTAGCCTCCCTTCATGAAGCGATGAACCAGATGGAACATCCGTTAACAGAGGTGCTGGATACGGATGCCGGACGGCTGTTGCGTACCTATGAGAAACATACCAGAGAGCTTCGGACGGTCAGAAATTATACCAGAGGGCGGAAAAACAAGAGCGAATTTGAAAAAGAGTTCTTAGGACTTTACCCGAAATTTGAGGAGCAGGCATCTGAAATATTAGAAAGTCTGAGAGAACAGGAAGGGAAAAAAGAGGGCATGGGAATCTGCCATGGGGACTTTAACCAGCACAATATCGTGTTCCGGTCAGAATATGCAGCCGTGATCAGTTTTGACAATATCTGCTATGATGTGCAGATTGGGGATCTTGCAAGATTTATGCGTAAGATTTTAGAAAAAAACAACTGGAATATGGGACTGGGTATGGAAATGATACGGGCATACAGCGACAAAAAAGCAATGTCTCCATATGAGACAAAACAGCTTTATTTGCGGCTTGCCTATCCGGAAAAGTTCTGGAAGATCGCGAATCATTACTATAATGCAAATAAAGCGTGGGGATTTGGGCGTTATTTAGAGAAGTTAGAAAAGATCAAAGCGGAAGAAGAAAACAGGGAACAGTTTTTGGCGTATATGAAGCATTTTGCCTATTCCTAAAAGTGTATTCCGTAACAAACAATATTGGCATTTCCTAGGGAATCATGTATAATAAAATTTAGATGAGGTGACCTATGAAATACAGGAGAAAACACGGAATCATTTTCGTGACGATTCTTATCGGAATGCTTCTGACGGCAGGCTGCGGCAAGGCAAAAGAGAGCAATGTCACAGTTGGAAATAAAGTTCCGCAACTGGATACATCGACAGAAACATCCAAGAAAAAAACAAAAGGATCGGATAAAAAACAAGAATCAGAAGAAAAAACAGAAGAAAAGAAAGACGTCTATATCGTCTATCGGATAGATGATGAGACACAGACCATACGCCTTCAGAAAGTAAAAAACGGAAAATTTTCCGAGTATGGGATTTCGGATGCGACTGCATACAGAGACAAATACGGAGAGTTTACCAGTGAAGGAAATATTACAGAAGGCAGTCCGGTCCAGATCGGAACAGCCAATCAGGAAGGCAAACTTTCCTATATACAGCAGTCAGATCAGGTGTGGGAGCAGGATAACGTCGGGAAATTCTCGATAGATGAAGAGAAGAACATGATCGTGATCGGAAAAACCAAATATTATTATGATGATTCACTGTTGGTTTTTTTAGATGGTGAGCAGATATCTTTAGACACGATCACCGGAAATGATAAGCTGCGGGTTGCCGGAATGGATAAAAAGATCATCTCGGTCAATGTCACCAGTGGTCACGGTTTCATTGTGCTGACACATACGGATCTATTTGAAGGCGGAAGTATCAGCATTGGCGGGAAGCACATCTATAAGATAGAAAAAGATATGAATGTGGAGATCCCGGAGGGAACCTATCAGGTAACCGCCGCAAATGACGGATATGGAGATACAAAAGAAGTAACTGTCAAAAGGAATGAGACAACGGTTCTGAATCTGGATGAATATAAGGGTGAAGGACCGAAGATGGGTAAGGTTAAATTCATTCTTCAGCCGGAGGGAACGCAGTTGTCCATTGATGGAAAAGCAGCAGATGTTTCACAGCCGGTAGAGTTGAAGTATGGAACACACAAGCTGACGGTAACTTCAGAGAAATATGGAACACTTACCAGAAAGCTGGTAGTCGGTTCCGCAGAATCTGAGATCACCATTAACATGGGTACGGAAGCGAAGAAGGACAAAGAGGCAGAGGAGAAGAAATCATCGACAACAACCAATTCCTCGTCCACAGGAACGAATTCTTCCACAACGAACTCATTGAATAATAAGAAGTCGAGCAGTTCTGCAAACAGTTCCACAGGAACGACTTCCACGAAGAAGAACAGTACGGGAAACACCGGAAGTTCGACAAAGAAGAGTACTTCTGAAAACAGCGGAAGTACGACAAAAAAGAGTACAGGCACAGCAGGTACTTCGAGTACATCTACGGATAATAACAGTTTAAAACAGATCAGCGATTTTATATCCACAATACTGGATTAAAATAAAAAATGCACAGGAGGAATGAACATGGGTTATAAAGAAATGTATCAAAGCTGGCTTGACAATCCTTATTTTGACGAGGATACGAAAGCAGAACTAAAGAGTATTGCGGGAGATGACAAAGAGATTGAAGACCGGTTCTATACAGAGCTGGAGTTTGGTACCGCAGGTTTAAGAGGCGTGATCGGAGCAGGAATGAACCGTATGAACATTTATACGGTCCGTAAAGCAACGCAGGGACTTGCAAACTACATTAAAAAAGTCGGAAAAGAAGCACAGGGCGTTGCCATTGCTTTTGATTCAAGAAGAATGTCACCGGAGTTTGCAGACGAAGCAGCACTTTGCCTTGCGGCAAATGGAATCAAGGCATATGTATTTGAATCCTTAAGACCGACCCCGGAGCTTTCGTATGCAGTCAGAAAACTCGGATGTACCGCAGGAATCAATATTACGGCAAGCCACAATCCGCCGGAGTATAACGGATATAAAGTATATTGGGAAGATGGCGCACAGATTACCCCGCCACATGATAAAGGGATCATGGATGAGGTAAAGGCAGTGACCGATTTTGCAACAGTAAAGACCATGGAAAAAGAGGAGGCAAAAAAAGCAGGACTCTATGAAGTGATCGGAGCAGCCATTGATGATGCGTATATTGCAGAGCTGAAAAAACTGGTCGTACATCAGGATGCGATCGATCAGGTAAAAGATACACTTAAGATTGTATACACACCGCTTCACGGAACCGGTAATATCCCGGTCAGAAGAGTCTTAAAAGAGCTTGGCTTCCAGAATGTCTATGTAGTACCGGAGCAGGAAAAACCGGATGGCGAATTCCCAACCGTAAGCTATCCGAATCCGGAGGCAGAAGAAGCGTTTGTATTAGGACTTGCCATGGCAAAGAAGTTAGATGCGGACTTAGTGCTTGCAACAGACCCGGATGCAGACCGTCTTGGTGTATATGTAAAGGATTCTAAGACCGGAGAATACCACTCACTGACAGGAAATATGTCCGGATGTCTGATCGGAGATTATGTGATCGGTCAGAGAAAAGAGAGAGAGGGACTGCCAAAGGACGGAGCATTTATCAAATCTATTGTATCTACTAACATGGCAGATGCAATCGCAAAATATTACGGTATACAGCTTGTAGAAGTTTTAACAGGATTCAAATTCATCGGACAGAAGATGTTAGAATTTGAAACAAAAGGCACCGGAACCTATTTATTCGGTATGGAAGAAAGCTACGGCTGCCTGACCGGAACTTATGCAAGAGATAAAGATGCAGTAGTAGCTTCCATGACTCTGTGTGAGGCAGCAGCGTACTATAAGACACAGGGTAAGACCTTATGGGATGCCATGATCGATATGTATGAGAAATACGGCTACTACAAAGACGATGTAAAAGCCATTACGTTAAAAGGTATCGAAGGACTTGAAAAGATCCAGACCATTTTAGAGACACTTCGTGCAGATGCACCAAAGGAAATCGGTGGTTACAAGGTATTAAAAGTCAGAGATTATAAAAAAGATACCATTACGGATTTAGCAGACGGTAAGGTGACTCCGACCGGTCTGCCGGCATCCAATGTACTCTATTATGAGTTAGAAGATGATGCATGGGTATGCGTTCGTCCTTCCGGAACAGAGCCAAAAGTAAAGTTCTACTACGGAATCAAAGGAACCTCTTTAGAGGAGGCAGATGCGAAATCAGAAAGTCTTGGAAAAGAAGTCCTTGCAATGATAGAAAAAATGCTCTAATTCCCTATAAAATGGGTAAATTTTCTTGACAACCTGCACAAAAACAAGTATAAATATATTTGTAGGTAATTTGGGAAAAGATCTCGAAGATAGAATTTAGAGGAGGACATATTAAAATGAACAAGACAGAATTAGTTGCAGCAATGGCTGACAAAACAGAATTATCTAAAAAAGATGCAGAGGCAGCTTTAAAAGCATTCACAGATGTAGTTGCAGAAGAATTAAAGAAAGGTGAGAAGATCCAGTTAGTTGGCTTTGGTACATTTGAAGTATCTGAGAGAGCAGAGAGAACAGGAAGAAATCCTCAGACCGGAAAAGAGATGGTAATTCCTGCTTCTAAAGCACCAAAATTCAAAGCTGGTAAAGCATTAAAAGACATGATCAATGCTTAATCATCGGAATTTTACTGATTGATATAAAATGGCTCAAAACCGGTTTCGGTTTTGAGCTTTTTTTGGAGGAAAAGATGAGATTAGACAAATTTTTAAAAGTTTCCCGTCTGATAAAACGAAGAACCGTTGCAAATGAGGCGTGTGATGCAGGAAGAGTATCGGTAAACGGCAAAACAGCGAAAGCATCGGTCAATGTAAAGCCGGGGGACATCATAGAGATCCAGTTTGGACAAAAAAACGTCAAGGTAGAAGTGGTAAGCCTTGCAGAAAGTACGAAAAAAGAAGACGCAAAAGATATGTTCCGTTATCTGTAAAAAAGGAATAAACACAGTTCTTCCTAATATAATGTAAAGAGGACATCCGTTCTCAGATTAGGAGGAAATATGATGGAAGAACGCAGTGCTGCAAAATCACATAAAATCATTCTTGGCAATCGCAGAACCGGAAATTTTACCGGAGTACGGGATGTGATCTCTTTTGACCCAAAGGAAATTCTTTTAGAGACAGAAATGGGAATGCTTCAGATCAAAGGCGAAGACCTCCACGTCAGCCGCCTGACACTTGACAAGGGCGAGGTGGACGTTCAGGGGATCGTGACCAGCATGGTCTATTCTGAGGTAGAGAACTATGGTAAAAAAGCAGAAAACTTCTTAGGAAAACTGTTCCGATGATCGCGGTCAGTGAAGGAATCCATCAGGAACTGATCTTTTTACTGATCTCGGTTGCCTTAGGCGAAGGACTGATCATACTCTATGATATCTTTCGGATATTCCGACAGATCATCCCACACGGAGTCATTTGGACAGCCATAGAAGATGTCTGCTATTGGGTGGTCTGCGCCCTGTTGGTCTTTGGCATGGTATTTCGTACCAACGATGGACTGGTGCGGGGATTTTCCATTGGCGGGATTCTTTTGGGAATGTTGTTTTACAATCATTTTGTCAGTCCTTTTTTTGTAAAATATCTCTCCCTGTTTTTCAGGAAAATTATGGTTATTTTAAAAAAGGGATTGAAAAAAATAGTGCAGGCAGTTAAAATTGTATTATACAGACTTTAAAGAATCTTAAGAAACTTTAAGTTGGGAGAAGATAGTATGGCGGGCAGACGGAGAAAAAAAAGAAAGCAGAACGGAAATGGAAAGATATGGATTTCCATTATTGTGGCAACACTTTTGATCGTGATGTCAGTGCAGATCGTAGGTTTGTACAATAAGAAAGAGACTTATATGGCAAAAGAGTCCTCTTTAAAAACACAGTTAGAAGATGAAAAAAATCGTTCGCAGGAGATAAAAGATTACGAGGAATACACCAAGACACAGAAGTTCATTGAAGATATGGCAAAGAGCAGACTGGGTCTGGTATATGATAACGAAGTGATATTTAAGAAAAAGTAGAAGTCGGCAGGGAGTCGGCTTCTTTTTTGTATATAGGAAATTTTTCAATTTCCTATATAGCAAAAACCCTTCGGGCAGAATCGCACTGCGGCGGAAAGGAATTGTGTCGCAGATGCGACCCGCCGCAGGCGGAGAATCCTGTAAGCAGGATTCTTTTTTAATTAGCAACATGAAAATAAAGTTGTCATATAAGGTGACAGGTTTTAGTAGTCAGAATCAAAGAAAAAATAATTGACATATTTTGGAATAACTGCTATACCTAAATAGAAATTAATATTTTAATATATTAATTGATCTACATAAGAGGGGAGGTATGAGGAATGGAAACGCAATTCGATTATTCAAGGGTTATTTCTCAGGCGAATGCCATATCAGAATGTGAAGTTCAACTTTCAAATCAAATAAAATCACTGACTCAAATTGAAGAAGAGTGTCGCAACATCTGGCAGGGGATAGCGGCAAATGCTTTTGTGGGGAAAATGCATGAATTGTATGACATTATGAATAAGACTGTAGTCCAGATGGCTGACTTAACATCCACAATGCGTGCTCATGCACAAAAAATTCACCAAAAAAATGAGTAGCAGGAATCATGGTGTACGGCTAAAGATGAGTTGACGGTACTGATATATTGTGAAAGGGGAGAAGATATGTCATGGATTTATGTTGATTTTGAAGGGATGAACTATATTAATGCTGGTTTTTCTACAGCGATTTCCCAAATGTGTGTACTAAAGTCCAAATATCAAAGAATTGTTGAAGGATGTGATGCCGAGTTATTGTATGAAACCGAGGTTAGTGTTGCTATAGAGCAGATTTCAAGAGCATTAGGAAAACATATAGAAGCATTGAAACAATTGCAAAAGGGGATGACCTACGCATATAATTGTTATTTTGCATTAGAGGCTAAAAGGGTTGCTTATCAAATTGAGCATACAAAAAATGGGAAAAGATTAGATGTACAATCAAGTGATAAATATAAATATCTGGAATCTTTTTGGTCTGAATATGGATGGGCAGAGCTTCTTTCGGGTGCAGGATATATGGGAACTATCTATGACTTTATTAGTGATATAAGAGAAGGAAAAACATGGATGGATTTTATTCACATGGGCGTAGATGTTCGTCAGTTTTGTTCTAGTGCTGCACAGACATATAAGAATTATAAAAAAATCGGAAATATTGTAGGAGAAAAGCAGGCAAAAGAATGGTGGTTTAAGAATATTACAGGGTTGCGACCGCTTGGGCGTGCATCCACTGCAAAAAAATGGACAACACGCTTTAAGAATAATCTGACAAATCAAACGTCACCATTTCATGCACAATGGGAAGGAATAGTAGGGGATGCAAAAGGAATAAACAGTAAAGCTGCAATGGGAGCTTTTTGGGGAGGTGTTTGTATTGATGGAGTTGCCAATTGGTATAGCAATAAAGAAGAACAGGCTCGTTCTAATGGTACAATGTCGGATGAGAGAGTAGCAGCTGAAACTATAACAGAGACAGCGATTGGTGCAGTGATGGGTCATGGTTCGGAGATTGTTGTAGGTGCAGCAGTAACTGCTACCTTGGGTACAGCAGCGGCTCCGGGTGTAGTCGTGATTGCTATCAGTGGTGCCGTTGTGGCAGGTTTTAATACAGGAGTGAAAGCACTAACCGGCGAAACAGCCACTGAATGGGCATCGGATATGATACTTGATACAGGCGAAAATATCATAGACTCCGTGGGAAATGCAATTGCAGCATTAACACATTAGAAAGAAATATAAAGATATGATGAATAATTACATAATAATATGGAGGAAACAAAAATGGAAAATATTAAAGAATTATTACCAACAGGTTCAGTTGTACGTTTAGTAGATGGAGAGAAATACTTAATGATTGTCGGTGTAATGCAGACAATGGCAGGAATACGCAAAAAGGAATGCGACTATTTAGGGGTTCTTTATCCGGAAGGCTATCTTGGAGATGAATTTCTATATGGCTTTAACCATGTAGATGTAGAAGAGATTGTATTTCGTGGATATGAGGATCAGGAAAGAGAAGAATTTTTAACTAAACTTTCGGATTTGTATGCGGAAAGGGATCAGAAGAAGGAAAAAAGAAAGGGAAGGTTTTTACGATAGGGATAAATACAGTTTTATAGGAGATATTATAGATGCTAAAAAGAGAAGATGTTTATTATATCGTAGTACCGATAGTAACTTGGGTAATAAGTCTCTTATGTACCTATATTTTTAATAATATTACTGGAACAAAACAGTGGAGACTAAAACGGGAAAAATCTCCGGGAGAGAGATATATAGAATATTTTGTAAGAATTATTGTTATAGGAGCTTTGATTCTTTTTCTGAATATGTTAATTGAAGGCTTTATCAGCTCATTCATAGGGACTCCTTTGCGTGTAGGGGAATATATTGGTGTAGTAATATATATTGGACTTTTCGTGTTTCTATATATCAAAATGAGAAAAATAGATATAGATGAAGATGATAAAGAGATATTTATAAAGAAGGATATGGAAGAATGTAAAAGAACGAGGAACGTTAGATTGTTACGTCAAATACCAATTATACTTTCTGGTTTGCTCTGGGGTTACACAATTACAAGACATATTGGAGAAGCTGTACCTCAGTTTATTTCAAATATTGCGAGATATGTACCGATAGTTACAACACTTGGTGGGGTGGTGTACGATTTTATATGCATAATATTTTTAAAAGGGGAAGGAGAGTTCTTATATGATAAAGTAAAGTTTGTTTTTTATGATAATAGTGTTTTGGAGAATATTAAGGTTGAGAACATATCACAAAACAAGAGTTGGATTACAGCTAAAAACCAAGAAAACACGGAGTATAGATTTAGAGTTAAAGATATAAAGACAATTGAGTATAGTAATACTGAAAATCAAATAGAATGTGAACAGGAATAGATGATTGTATTAGTTTCTAGTTTATAATAAGCCACAAGTACAAGTCAGGGAATCCTGCTGTGACTGTAGCGGCAATATAGAAGTTCCCACACTCTGTCCCAGTATCAGAAATTCCCGGACAGGACGTCCGGGAAAGGTGCTGCCTGAGTCAGGATGACGAATCAGCACCGGTTTCGTACGGAGCCATAACCCAGAGCAGAGTGAGCGGAACTTCTGATTGCCGATACCGGAAACAGCAGAGACGCTGACTTGTACTTCACGCAAATATAAACATCACCCCCTTCAAAAACATCAACTCCCTAAAAACCCATAAATACGGGAAACGAAGTAAAATTTTGGAGAAAAGTTTTTTAGAACGATTCCGCACTTTGACAAACATCGCAAAAGAATATCACTATAATAGCCTTCAGTCGCCCGCAAAGGGAAAAAACAGGATTGGAGGTTTTTTTATGAAAAGAATCAGGACAAAAGAGATTATTCTATATGTATTGGGAATATTGTTTTGCAAGGTGGAGATCGCAGACTGCTATCCGTTGATACCGGCATATTTTACGGCACTCTATATCAGTATGGAAAGCCGTTGGCTGACGCTCGGGGCGTGTTTTGTGGGAATGGCATGTTTCCTGCCGGTGACACAGCTTACCAAATACGGAGTGGCAATGGCGGGAATTATCCTGATCATCCATCTGATCGAATGGGTAGATAAAAATTGCAGAGCCAGATATGCAGCAGTGACGGCGGGAGCGGTGACAACGCTGATATCGCTTGGCGGTAATCTGCTGTCCGTAAAAGGAAGAGGATACATCACCACTTCTATATTAGAAGGAATTTTTATATTTGCAGTCGTCAGTTTAGGGTGCCGTGTGCTACATATGCTGCTGCATGGCAAAGAGATCATGGAGATCGCAAAAGAAGAAGATCGGAAAGAGCAACGTCTATTAAATTATGCAGAATCGTTCAACGGACTGTCTGAGGCATTTGTGAAAATGAGTGCCGGGCAGGAAAAAGCATCGGAGGAGGAAATCGGACAGGTACAAAACGAGATTACCGGAAAAATCTGTGTGTCCTGTGACATGTGCCAGGTCTGTTGGGAAAAAGACAGTCCGATCTACGGTCTGTTTGGTAGTCTGATGGAGTCGATAGAAAAATTCGGAAGAGCAGAAAAAGAATATGAGGACAGGCTTCGGGACTGCTGCCCATATGCAGACGATATCACGAGAGAAGCGGTCCGGATATTTGAACGGATGAAAGTCAATGCGGCATGGTACAACAGGTTGTTGAGCAACCGGGAAATGATAGCCCAGCAGTTAGACGCCATGGCATTTATCATGGAAGATTGTGCAAAGGATTATGAAGATCTGACCCTGCAGGAAAAAAATATGCTGTCGCAGGTGCGTTTTTTAGCAAAAGACCGGGGCTTTCTTATCAGTAATATCCATCTGTATCAAAAACAAAATGGGAGACTGCAACTGGTTACAACGGTACGGACAAAAGCGGGCTGTCAGCCGGTCAAGGAATATAGGGAAGCAGTCAGCCGTGGAATGGGAAAGACGATGATACAGCACAAAGACAGCAGAAATCTGATCGGTATCGAGCCGTGTAAAATTGTCTTTGAGGAAGATACCAAATATCATACGATCCACGGAGTCGCACGTCTGACGAAAGATGAGGCGGTGGTTTCCGGTGATAATTTTTCATTCTTAGAATTAGAAAACGGGCAGGATATTTTATGTCTGTCGGACGGTATGGGTTCCGGTATCGATGCGTGTAAAGAGAGTGAGACGGTCATAGAGCTGATGGAAAAATTTTTAGAAGCAGGTTTTTCCAAAGAAACGGCGATCCGCATGATGAATTCGGCGATGGTCATCCGCGGAGAGGAGGATATTTTTTCAACGATCGATATGGCGGCAGTAGACCTCTATGAAGGAGAGGCAGAATTTTATAAAGTGGGAGCGGCGGCAACATTTATCAGGAGAAAAGAAGGAGTAGAGTGCCTGTTATCCACCAGCCTGCCGGTCGGAGTGTCCTATAAAATGGAAATAGATGGAGTAAAAAAACAGCTGGAAGACGGGGATTTTCTTGTCATGGTATCCGATGGTGTGCTAGAATATCTCCATGTGGATGAGCCGGAAGAGACGATGGGAGAGATCATAGAATCTTTAGATACGAACAATCCCGGCAGACTTGCAAAGGGAATTTTAGAGCGGGTAATGCTCTATACAGGAGGAAAAGTAATGGATGACATGACCGTGTTAACGGCAGGCATCTGGGAGAAATAATGTTAGAAGAAGCAAAGAAGTTTACAAAAGAACATCATATGATAGAAGAGGGCAGCCGGGTCATAGCGGGAGTGTCGGGAGGAGCCGATTCCGTATGCCTGCTGCTCCTTCTGTTAGAACTGCAAAAAGAAATGACGTTTGAACTGCGGGTTGTCCATGTGGAGCATGGGATCCGCGGACAGGAGAGCCTTGCAGACTGTGAATTTGTAGAAAAAATGTGTGGCAGGCTTGGCGTTGAATGTAAAAGCCATTATATTGATGTGCCAAAAGAGGCAAAACAGTGTGGACGGACGTTAGAAGAAACGGCACGGCTTATGCGCTATGAAATTTTTGAAAAAGAAGCCGAAAGCTGGGGCGGGGCAAAGATCGCAGTTGCCCATAACCGCGGAGATGATGCGGAGACAGTGCTGTTTCATCTGATCCGTGGAAGCGGATTGTCGGGAATGCGGGGCATCCTTCCGGTACGAGGGAATGTCATCCGTCCGCTTCTGCATACCGGACGGGAAGAAATCCTGTCTTATTTAGAAGAAAAAAAACAGCCTTATTGTGTGGATGCAACAAACCGTGATGAGCATTACACCAGAAACTGCATCCGGGCGCAGATCATGCCAAGACTGATCGAAATGAATCCGCAGGCAGAAGCCCATATCCAAAAGACCGCAGACATTATGAAAGAAGCGGAGTCCTATATAGGAAGGCAAACAAAAAAGGCGGCAGAAACCTGTGTGAGCATTCATGGAGATGACATTCTTATAAGAAAGGAACCGTTTGAAACACAAGATCCCCTGATAAAAAAAGAAGTGCTAAAGCTGGCATTAGAACAGGCAGCGGGTGCGATGCAGGACATCACAACCGTGCATCTTGAGCTGCTCGAACAGCTTTTTTCCAGTCAGTGCGGAAGAAGGATATCCCTGCCTTATGGAGTGCAGGCATACCGTATCTATGAAGGGATCAGACTGTGCCGGGAAACAGAAGCAGTGCAGGATAGCATAGGAGAAGTACTGTGCCCCAAAAGTGAGATCGAACAGGCAGGAACAGAGGGAATCTCCTGTGGACCATTTACGATGCGATTGTTAGAGGACACAGCTTTTTCACAAGAAATTCCGCAAAAAACGTATACGAAATGGTTCGACTATGATAAGATAAAGAGTGATTTGTCAGCAAGAACCCGAAAAGAGGGGGATTATATTTGCTGTAATGAAGAGGGGAAGACCCAGAAGCTGAAAAAATACTTTGTCAATGAAAAAGTGGAGGCAAAGGAGCGGGGCAGAATTCCGCTTTTAGCAGAGGGAGCCCACATACTCTGGATTGTCGGGTACCGTATCAGTACCTATTATAAGATAAGTCAGGAGACAAAAAGAATATTAGAAGTACGATTTAATGGAGGAAAAGAAAATGACTGAATCAGTTCGGGTGTTGATTCCAGAAGAGGAAGTCAACAAAAGAATTAAGGAAATGGCAGAAAAGATCAGTGCCGATATCGGAGATGAGACAATTACGCTGATCTGTATCCTGAAAGGCTCTGTATTTTTTTCCTGTGAACTGGCAAAAAATATCAAGGGGTCGGTCATGCTGGATTTTATGTCCGTAACAAGCTACGGAGATGATACAAAGTCAAGCGGAGTAGTGAAGATCATCAAAGATTTAGATGACCCGTTAGAGGGCAAAAATGTATTAGTTGTGGAAGACATTATTGATTCAGGAAGAACCCTGAGTTATCTATTGAAAAATTTAAAGGCACGAAATCCGAAAAGTTTGAGATTATGCACGCTTTTGGATAAACCGGATCGCCGGGTGGTAGATGTCAGTGTGGATTATGTCGGATTTGAGATTCCGGACGAATTCGTAGTTGGTTTTGGACTGGATTATGCACAGAGATATAGAAATCTGCCTTATATTGGAGTGCTGGAATTTAATGAGTAAAAGGAGGTTTCTAATTGAAGAAAAATTATAGAGGAATCGGATTTTATATCGGGCTGGTTCTGATCGTGATCCTGGTCTGGTATCTGTTGGGTAACAGCCAGGATACGGCAGGCGCATACACCTATGCGGAATTTGAAAAAGCATTGGACAAAGATGAAGTGGTAGCAGTTACGATACAGCAGAACCGCGAGATCCCGACCGGAGTATTGCGGATCACATTAAAAAATGAACAGAGTGTCAAACTGAATGTTTCCGATGTAAACGATGCACAGCAGTTGATGGAGAAATATGATTTTGATTCTTATGTCATGCGGAATGTGCCGTCGGAGAACTGGCTGACATCCCTGTTACCGCTGCTAGTAGTATTTGCGGCAATGTTCATCCTGTTTATGTTGATGAATAATCAGAATGCCGGAGCAGGCGGCAACTCCAAAATGATGAATTTTGGAAAAAGCAGGGCAAAGATGAGCACCGATGAGAATAAGAAGGTTACCTTTGACAATGTAGCGGGACTGCGTGAGGAAAAAGAAGAGTTAGAGGAAATCGTAGATTTCCTGCGTTCCCCGAGAAAATATACGAAGTTAGGTGCAAGAATCCCGAAAGGAGTCTTATTAGTAGGCCCTCCGGGAACAGGTAAGACCTTACTTGCAAAAGCCATCGCAGGAGAAGCAGGAGTGCCGTTTTTCAGCATTTCCGGTTCAGACTTCGTAGAGATGTTTGTCGGAGTCGGAGCTTCCCGTGTCAGGGATTTATTTGAAGAAGCCAAGAAAAATGCACCGTGTATCGTATTCATCGATGAGATTGATGCAGTGGCAAGGCGCAGAGGAACCGGAATGGGTGGCGGTCACGATGAACGTGAGCAGACGTTGAACCAGCTCTTAGTAGAGATGGACGGTTTCGGTGTCAATGAAGGCATCATTGTCATGGCAGCAACGAACCGTGTGGATATTTTAGATCCGGCAATCATGCGTCCGGGACGTTTTGACAGAAAAGTGCATGTGGGAAGACCGGATATCGGTGGCCGTGAAGAGATCTTAAAAGTTCATGCAAAAAATAAACCGTTAGGCGATGATGTAGACTTACAGCAGATCGCACAGACAACTGCAGGATTCACAGGTGCAGATTTAGAGAACCTGTTAAACGAAGCGGCGATCGTAGCGGCAAGAGAAGACCGTGCCTATATCGTACAGGCAGATATCCGCCGTTCCTTCGTAAAAGTCGGGATCGGGGCGGAGAAGAAGAGCCGTATTATCAGTGATAAAGAGAAAAAGATCACGGCTTATCACGAATCTGGGCATGCAATTTTATTCCATGTACTTCCGGATGTCGGACCGGTATATTCCGTATCGATCATACCGACCGGAGCAGGAGCGGCAGGATATACCATGCCATTACCGGAAAAAGACGAAATGTTTAATACCAGGGGCAGAATGTTACAGGAGATCACAGTAGACTTAGGCGGACGTGTGGCTGAGGAACTGATCTTTGATGACATTACAACAGGTGCATCCCAGGATATCAAGCAGGCAACGGCATTAGCAAGAGCAATGGTAACGAAGTTCGGTATGTCCGAGGATATAGGACTGATCAACTATGCAAACGAGGACGATGAAGTATTCATCGGACGCGATCTTGCACATACCCGTGGTTACGGCGAGGATGTTGCATCCAAGATCGATGCCGAAATAAAACGAATTATTGACGAATGCCATGAAGAGGCAAAGAAGATCATCAGTGCACACAAAGATGTGTTAGATGCCTGCGTAGAGCTTCTTTTAGAAAAAGAGAAGATCACCAGAGAAGAGTTCGAAGCACTGTTTGAAAACCGTTCCGGACTGTAAAAGGCAGATTACAAAGAAAAACAGCGAAAATACACGAAAATTGTGAAAAATGAATTCTAAAAAAGAAGGGTATGTAAAAAGGGTCTGTATAATCTGTACAGAAAGTTCGTGAAAAAATTATCAATTTTGTGCACACTTATCTGTAGACAGATGCTACAATAATAACCGTAAAAACCCCCCAATACATTATATAGTTTTTGCTACACCCCATAGTAAAAATACCTTCTCCCAAAAGACAGTTTAACGACTGTCTTTTTTGTTTTATATCCCTTTTTCGGGAGAAAGGAATATGTTATAATTGACACATAAATATGTAAAGAGGTTGAAGTATGAATCAGAAGTCCATTTATGATCTGAGCAGGATCGAGCGGTATATGATGCAGATGCGTCCGGTGCTCAGTAAAAAGGCATTGTTTTCAGATGGAACTAAGGATTACCGCAGTCCTGCCGAACCAAGGGAAAATGACAAAGTAACGATTCGTTTCAGAACAAAGCGTGACAACGTGGATATGGTCTGGCTCTGTTCCAGGGAGAAAAAGCAACGGATGAAAAGGACAGAGACCAAGTGGGATTTTGACTATTATTCCGTAGAGATCCAGCTTGGAAGCGAACCGTTTTTCTATTATTTCAAAGTCGTAACCGGAATTTTGGAATGTTACTATGACAGATACGGTGTGAACGATAAACCGAGAGAAGAATATTATTTTTGCATCGTGCCGGGATTTTCCACTCCGGAATGGGCAAAGGGAGCGGTCATGTATCAGATCTTAGTAGACCGCTTCTATAATGGAAATCCGGCAGGAGATGTGTTAGACGGCGAGTATTACTATGTGGATGGTCCTACAAAGCATGTAGAGAACTGGGCACACTGTCCGCAGGGGATCAGCGTCCGTGAATTTTATGGCGGAGATTTAGAGGGAGTCAGACAAAAGCTCGACTATTTGCAGGAGCTTGGAATCGAAGTACTCTATTTTAATCCGTTATTCGTATCACCGTCTAATCATAAATACGACTGTCAGGACTATGATTATATCGACCCGCATGTGAGTAACATTGTGGTCGATGAAGGAGCAGTTTTACCGGAAGGCTGCAAAGACAATACACAGGCGGCACGTTATATTACGCGAGTGACCGATAAGCGTAACTTAGAGGCGAGCAATGCATATTTTGCAAAATTTGTAGAAGAAGTGCATGCACATGGCATGAAGATTATTTTAGACGGAGTCTTTAATCACTGCGGTTCCTTCCACAAATGGTTAGACCGTGAGAAATTATACGAGCAACAGGGCGGATATGCACCGGGAGCTTATGTCAGCAGGGAAAGCCCGTATCGTGATTTTTTTGCATTCCAGAATCAGGAAGCATGGCCGGATAACGGAAGTTATGAGGGCTGGTGGGGCTTCGAGACACTTCCGAAGCTGAATTATGAGGGTTCACAGGAATTGTGGAACTATGTGCTGGATATCGGAAGAAAATGGGTATCTCATCCATATAATGTAGACGGCTGGAGACTGGACGTGGCAGCAGACTTAGGACACAGCCCGGAGGTCAACCATCGTTTCTGGAAAGAATTCAGAAAAGCAGTCAAAGAGGCAAACCCAAATGCGGTGATCTTAGCAGAGCACTATGGTGATCCGAAATCGTGGCTTTTAGGAGATGAGTGGGACACGATCATGAATTACGATGCATTTATGGAGCCGATTACCTGGTTTTTGACCGGAATGGAAAAGCACAGCGATGAATATCGTGGTGAGTGTTTCGGAAATCCGGGAGATTTTGAAGGAGCAATGCGTCATCATATGACCCGTTTTATGACATCTTCTTTGCAGTGTGCCATGAATGAGCTGTCTAACCATGACCATTCCCGCTTTTTAACGCGTACTAATAAAAAAGTAGGAAGAGCAGAACAATTAGGAACGGATGCGGCAGGCAGAGGCATCAACAAAGGCGTGATGAAAGAAGCCGTAGTCTTTCAGATGACATGGCCCGGCGCGCCGACTCTTTACTATGGAGACGAAGTAGGACAGGTAGGATTTACAGACCCGGATAACCGCAGAACTTATCCGTGGGGAAATGAGGATATGGATCTTTTGAATTTCCATCGGGAAATGATCAGAATCCACAAAGAGCATGAAGCATTTAAGACCGGTTCGATACAGTTCGTATGGGGCGAGTACAACTTCTTATGTTATGCGCGTTATAATCGCAGGGAACATTTTTTAGTGGTACTTAACAACGATGCGGTCAGCCGTACCGTAGAGATGGTCGTATGGCCGGTGGGACTGCCAAAAGAATGTGAGTTAGAGCAGATCATGTATTCCCATGAGGGGGGATATTCCACCAATCCGGTGACCTATGAGGTAAAGGGCGGAAAACTGAACATCACCCTGACGGAATTTTCGGCAGTGGTACTGCGTCTGAAAGAGACCTCCGGCGGAGCCCTCCCGGATTAAAGGACAAAAAAATTTGAAAAAATAAAAATTATATCTTGCATCGGAAAAATTCATATGATATAATATCTCATTGTCAGGGCAGATTTTGAAATGACAATGAAATGGATGGATTCCCGAGTGGCCAAAGGGGACAGACTGTAAATCTGCTGCATATTGCTTCGGTGGTTCGAATCCACCTCCATCCATTTTGCCGGCGTGGCGGAACTGGCAGACGCGCAGGACTTAAAATCCTGTTGTGGAAACACAGTATCGGTTCGATTCCGATCGCCGGCATGATAATTGAAAGCAATAAGAAAGTATGCATTTTATGCGTGCTTTTTTTTGTGCATTCTTTTTCTTGTATAGCAATTCCCTGAATTACCAAAACAGTCAATGACTAAAACGGAAATTCTCTCGCAAATCTAACAGCTTCATATTATAATACGCACAAATAGAAGGGCAAAAGCTATATTATGAATAATCATATGAAACAAAGAAAAGGAGGGAGCATATGAAAGGCTTTATGAAAAAGATACTTTCAGCAGGTCTGGCGTTTGCACTGGTATTCACCATGTGCCCGGTTCTGGCATATGCGGACACACCGCAGGAAGCACAGGAAAAGACAGCAGAGACAGATGAACCGAAAGCAGAGACTACGGAGGTTAAAGCAACGGGAGCAGAAGCACCGGAAGTAGAGACTACGGAGGTTAAAGCAGAGTCTGCGGATGAAAAAAATACAGTACTGGTTTATGGAAGGATTGAGGGTTCACAGCACTGGACAAAGGATAATATCTATTATATTATAACGGATTCTACCCTGATTAACCCTGTAATTATCGGAGATCTAACGATCGATCCGGGAACGACGATCTGTTTCGGACAGGGGAATACTTCTCATGGTAAGATTGACCAAACAGATGTAAAATCTGCATCAGGTCTTAGGATTCTGTATGGTTCTCTTACTGCAAAGGGAACGGCAGAAGAACCGATCATTTTTAAAAATGATACAAATGATGAGAATTGGGCAGGGATTATATTTGATACACAGATAGAGGAAGATACAGAGCGGACCTGTGAAGGTGCAACCTTTGAATATTGTCAGTTTATCAACGGTGGAGAATATTTAGCAAGTGATGTGGAAGGAATGTTATCCGTAGACAGTACATCTGATGAGACGGATAGGAATTTTAATCTTACAGTAAATCAGTGTACCTTTGACAGCAGTGAGGTGGTTGCGGCAAAAACGGCAGCAGGGACTTCATTAGTGGATGGAAGTTCGGCAATCTATTTCCATGCCATGGACAGGAAAGTGGAGGTTAAGGTAACCAATTCAACATTTCGTGGAATGGGGCGAGCTTTAGAATCTACAGGAACGGAGTATGTCTATCCGGAGAATTTATCCTGCCTGGTTGAAGGCAACAATTTTGAGTCAGACGGATATTACAATAATACGATTTCTGAGGGAATGAGTTATATTGAATGGTCTGCGAACGCGGTTGTCAGAAATAATACATTTCATAATACAACTGGCAATGAGTTAAAAGGACCGGCATGTTGGTTAAGAGGCGGATGTGCAACTTATGAAGTGGAAGGTAATCACTTTATTGGGAATACGGATGCAACCGGAGAAAATGCAAACCAGTATGCACCATTGAAGATCAGAATTGGTGCAAATGTTAATGCGGATCAAACAAAGGCCTATGCGGCAAATACTTGTAACTACGGTGCAGACATAGGAAAATATGCGGAAGTAGTAAGATCGACACCGGAGCAGCCGGAAACGATTACCGGACAGACCGGTTATCTTGGAAAAATTGAAGGACTGGCATACCGTTTGCAGGGTCCGACTGTTGATAATGCACGAACAGTGACCATTGCACCGGGCGTAACCTGTTATATGAAAGATCTGACGGTAGAGTCTACAGGAAAACTCATTGCAAAGGGAACGAAAGCACGGCCGATCCATTTTATTGGAGAGAATGGCTATTATGCAAATTATATCTATCTGAATGGAGCATGGACAGATGGAAACTATGAAGATGCAAGTGCGGAAACTATCTTTGAAAATTGTACATTTGAAAAAAAGATTACCATCAGTCCGAAATTAGTTGAAATAAATACTAAGCCGATAAAGGAACTACCGGCAACTCTGTATATGAAAGATTGCCAGATGAAAGACGTTGAAAAGGGACTTAATATCAATATCAGGGGTGGATCATCGGATGGATCCATAGCGAGCCGGATAGAGCTTCAGAATGTGTCTATTGCAGGAAGAGTGAGAGACGGAGAAAGCAGCGATTGTGGTATTTATCTCTGGACAAATTATTATCCGGATGTAGCGACATTAGTAGAAGTGTCAAACTGCCGGATTTATAACTTTACAAAGGGAGTGGGTATTACGGCATATGTCTCAAGTCTTGATGAGAGTGAGAGTGCTATAGAAAATGCAGGAAAGCAGATGCAGTTGGATCATCTGACGATTGTAGGATGTAATACAGGTATCTTATACGGATGTCATGTATTACCGGTTATTAAAAACAGTATTATCGCGGGGAATACAAACACTCTGGAGTTGCAGGGAACGAATGCGCAGGAAGATAAAGGAAAAAATATCACATACTCCTGCCTGTATGGAACAGCAAAAGATGACAGCTTAAGTGATTATGGCACAGGCTGTATCACAAAAGATCCATGTTTTGCAGATGCAGCAAGTGGAGATTTCCATCTGAAATCCGCAGCAGGAAGATGGAATGGTACGACATGGGTAAAAGATACCGTGACAAGTCCATGCATTGATGCAGGAGAAGCATCAGCGGCTTATGCGAATGAGCCGTCTCCAAATGGAAACAGGGCAAATATGGGAGCTTATGGTAATACGGCAGAGGCATCCAAATCTACTTCCGGTGGAAGTACGGATCCGTCAGATCCGGGACAGACATGCAAACATACCAGTACAGAAGTGCGAAACCAGAAAGCGGCAACCTGTGAAACAGCAGGCTATACGGGAGATACTTACTGTAAGATCTGTAATACGAAACTTTCCACAGGAAAGAGCATTGCAGCAAAAGGCCACAGCGCAGAAGTACGCGATCAAAAAGCGGCAACCTGTACAACAGCAGGCTATACGGGAGATACTTACTGTAAGATCTGTAATAAAAAACTTTCCACAGGAAAGAGTATTGCAGCAAAAGGTCACAGCACCACAACAAAGACACAGAAAGCAACTGCAAGCAAGGATGGAAAGATTACAAGCACATGTACACGGTGTGGGACAACGACCAAAACGGTGAAGATTGCCAAGGTATCAAAGATAAAATTATCAAAGACAAAATATACCTATAATGGCAAGAAGCAGACACCGTCCGTGACCGTTAAGGACAGCAAAGGAAAAGAGCTGAAGGTAAACACGGATTATAAGGTAAAATTGCCAAGTGGCAGAAAAAATGTCGGAACCTATGAAGTGAAGATTACTTTCAAGGGAAGCAAGTATTCAGGAAGTAAGACCTTAAGCTATACGATCAATCCGAAGAGCACAAAACTTTCTAAAGTGAGTGCTAAGAAAAAAGGATTTGAAGCAAAATGGAAAAAACAGTCCACACAGACAAAAGGTTATCAGATCCAGTATTCCACAGACAGCAAGTTCAAGAGTGGAAATAAGACCGTGACTGTGAACAAGAACAGTACGACAAAGAAGACGATTTCCAAGTTAAAAGCAAAGAAGAAATACTATGTAAGAATCCGTACCTATAAAACAGTTGGAAAACAGAAATATTATTCCGACTGGAGCAAGAGTGTGAAAGTAACAACAAAGAAATAGGAATTGCAGCAGGAAGCTGATATGAAAAAATAAGAGAAAAAAGGCGGCTTGAGAATTTGCTCAGGCCGCCTTTATTGTGCTTTGTGAAGTGTTTTATTTTGTCCGTTTTGCCGTAGAAGCACGCACTACTAATTCAGGATGCAGAAGTGTCCTGCTGAGTGCTACACCGTGCAGCATGGAATTTAAAGAAAAATAACCGGTTCTTCCTAACTCCAGTCTGTCCTGACGGATCGTAGTCAGAAGCGGATGTAAGGTAGAAGAGATCGGCAGATCGTCAAAACCGATAACGCTGACATCGGTTGGGATGCGGCATCCGCGGCACTGACATTCCGAGAAGACTCCGCTTGCAATGACATCGCTGCTGCAAAGGATCGCACTGACACCACTGGCTAAGAAATTCGGAACATGCTCGCTGGCAGTTTCCGAAGAGAAATCACCATAGACAGCCAGTTCAGGATGTACGATCAGATCATGTTTTTCCATACTGTCGATAAACGCCTGATGACGGCTCTTAGAGATCATTGAATAAGACGGACCGTTCAAAAAGGCGATCTTTCTGTGACCAAGCTGATAGAGATGCTCGATCGCAGCATCAATACCCTCATCATTATCCGTTCCGATATAGGAAACATGAGGATTGTTCGGAATATAATTATCGAATAAGACGGCAGGAATCTTC
Organism: Maccoyibacter intestinihominis; assembly: GCF_040096355.1. Classification (NCBI taxonomy): domain Bacteria; kingdom Bacillati; phylum Bacillota; class Clostridia; order Lachnospirales; family Lachnospiraceae; genus Maccoyibacter; species Maccoyibacter intestinihominis. Next base: position 78,560 of record NZ_JBBMEX010000010.1, on the reverse strand, counting down.
GTATCCCGCAACTGGTCTAGCCAGGTGTCGTGGAGTGAAAAGCCGACAAAAAATGCACCGCTGTATCCGTTTTTAAGCATATAGGTGTCATATTTCTCAGAAAGCTGAAAATCAGGGGTAACCGGAATCACATCGACGTTCCAATTGTCCCGGAAAGCGGATTGTTTAAAACCCAGAATAATGTCATAGCCGAAATCCTCCGGAGATTCGTAATCCATATTTTTAATAAAAAGGCAGAGTTTTTTGAACTCCTCCTTTTTCATTTTCTTTGTCTGATAACCCATTTCAACCGCTGTATCTAAGACAAGCTGGCGAAGCTCCTCGCTGATATCGTTCGCACCATTTAAACCCTTGGAGACCGTGCTGAGTGAGATGCCAAGGCGGTCTGCAATGTCTTTGATGGTAGTCATTGTCCTCCTCCTTTGAAAAAAATAAAACAAATGTGCTGTAACAGTATACTTTATTTCATTATAGCACTAAAATGATGCAAATGGAAAGAAAAGCGCGAAATTTTTGTCTTTTTCTTAAGATAGGGAAATAGGAGTAGCAAAAAAGGCGAAAAAGGTGTATGATAGTTCGGTAAAAAAGAAATCATAGAATGAGGTATCGATCATGAAAAAAAGATTATTCGCAATGTTCCTTGTCCTCGTTATGATGACGGTAGCAGTGGCTGCCTGTGGGAAATCAGGGAATAAAGAATCATCCAAAAATAAAAACGGAGAAGAGACAGAGACCGAAGAAGCAAAACCGGTATATCAGTTTACGATTTGGGGAAGCAAAGCAGATCTGTCAGATGAAAAGGGAAGCTGGTTAAAGACTAGATGTGATATGTTTGCGGCAAAACATCAGGATGCAGAATTAGAATTTAAGTATGCAGCCTATACAGAAGAAAAAGCGGCAAAGAAGATGGAAGAAAACCGCGAGAAAGCACCGGATATTTTTATTTTTAACAGTGCACAGACCGCAGAACTTGTCGAGAGCCGTCTTTTGACAAGACTTTGGGGAGAGACCGAAGATTATGTACTTTCCTCGAATGCAACGAGCATTGGTGATCTGTCGAAATATGCGCAGAAAGTATATGGAATCCCGGTAGAGGCAAACCCATATGTTTTATATTATGATAAGAGAACATTATCCCAAGAGGATGTGCAGAATTTAGATACGATTCTTGCAAAAGGAGTGCTGGCATATCCATTAGACGATGAGAACTATCGAAACGCGTTTTATCAGGCACAGGATGTCGTAGAGGTGCCGGAGCAGGATGAAAACGGAACAGACGGTACAGAAGACGGCACAAAAGATAATACTCAGACAGATGACGCAGCACAGGACAACACACAAACGGATGCAGCGCAGCCGGAAGAATCCACACAGGATAACACACAGTCAGAAAATGGCGAGCAGAAGGAATCCGAGCCATTAGCAAAGGAAACAGTAGATGCATGGCTTGCAACATTCCGTTCCAATCCGCAGGTATTAAACGATACCGATGGAAATGCGGGGATCACAGGACTGAAAGACGGAACCGTACAGGCAGCAGTACAGGATGCGTCAGCTTATGACAAGATGAAAGAAGCCTTAGGAGAAAATCTCGGAGTGGCAGCACTTCCTGTTTTTACTATAGATGGAATGACAAAGCAGATGAAGTGTGTGACAGAAGCAAAATGTATCGGAGTCAATCCGGACTGTGAGAATTTTGAAATGACGATCGCATTAGCAACCTATCTTGGAAGTGCCGATTCCCAGCAGATGCATTATGACATGAGTGGTGTTATACCGGTCAATCTGTCCGCAGTACAGACGTTGAGAAGTGATGTGGAGTTAGCAGACGTGATCGCCCAGATCGCAGACAAAGAGAATCCGGGTTGGGATTTGCCGGAAGAGGAAGAAGAGGAATAGTACTAAGCGGTAAGTTACGCCATGGGAAGGGACAGGAGCTATGTCAAATACAACCAAGCGGGCATTAGAGGAATCACTGAAAAAATTGCTGTTAAGCAAACCTTTGGACAAAATTACGATCAATGACCTGACAACGGATTGCGGGATCAGCCGGATGACTTTTTATTATCATTTTCAGGACATCTACGATCTGGCGGAGTGGGCGTGTGTAGAGGATGGAAAACGTGCTTTACAGGACAAGCGCACCTATGATACCTGGCAGGAAGGCTTAGAGCAGATTTTTGAAGTGGTATTGAAAAATAAACCGTTTATTACCAATGTATACCATTCTGTCAGCAAAGAAAAAATAGAGAATTATCTGTACAAGCTGACTTATGAACTGATCATCGGCGTAGTAGAGGAAAAGAGCAAGGGAACAGGTTTATCGGAGGAAAATAAAAGTTTTATTGCAGATTTTCACAAATACGGCTTTGTCGGTCTGATGCTGGACTGGATCAAGCAGGGGATGAAAGAAGACTATCATGAGATTGTGGAAAGAATGAGTGTGATGTTACATGGCAATATCACGAATTCAATTCAGAATTTTGAGCAGAATAAAAAAGGATGAATCTTATCAAAAAGGGTAGAATGATAAAAAATTTATCATTCTGCCTTTTTTGTAAGTTGGAAAAAAAGGCGGAGAGGAATAGGATGAAGTTGAAAAGAAAAATCAGAAGCCGACAGAAGAAAGGTGGAATTTTTTATGAGTAAAAAAACAGGTATTAGAATTGGTGTGGCAGCACTTGCAGCAGGTGCAGGTGTTGCAGCCGTAGCAGCAAAAAATCATAAGAAGCCGGAGACTAAAACGACAAAGAAAAATAAAAGTAATTCCGGAAAAGAAGAGTATCGTAATACAGAACTTGGAAAACATGAAAAGAACAGCAAGGGAATTTATTATACCAATGGTAACTACGAGGCATTTGCCCGTCCGAAAAAGCCGGAGGGTGTAGATGAGAAGAATGCCTACATCGTAGGAAGCGGATTAGCAGCATTGGCAACGGCATGTTTCTTGGTAAGAGACGGACAGATGCCGGGTTCCCATATCCATATTTTAGAAGCAATGGATATTGCAGGCGGTGCCTGTGATGGTATTTTTGACCCGACCAGAGGTTATGTGATGCGTGGCGGACGTGAGATGGAAAATCATTTTGAATGTCTGTGGGATTTGTTCCGCAGTATTCCTTCCATTGAGACACCGGGCATATCCGTGTTAGATGAATATTACTGGTTGAATAAAGAAGACCCGAATTACTCGCTGTGCCGTGCAACCGTAAACCGCGGCGAAGATGCGCACACAGACGGTAAATTTAACTTAAGCCAGAAGGGCTGCATGGAGATCATGAAGCTGTTCATGACCAAGGATGAAGATCTGTATGATAAAACGATCGAAGATGTATTTGACGAAGAAGTATTTAACTCCACGTTCTGGCTCTATTGGAGAACCATGTTTGCGTTTGAAAACTGGCACAGTGCCTTAGAGATGAAGCTCTACTTCCAGAGATTTATCCATCATATTGCAGGACTTCCGGATTTCAGTGCATTAAAATTTACAAAGTACAACCAATATGATTCCCTGATCCTTCCGATGCAGAAATATCTTGAGGATGCGGGCGTAGACTTCCAGTTCAATACGGAAGTAACCAATGTTATTTTTGAATTTGAAGGCAATAAGAAAATTGCAAAAACTATTGAGTGTAAAGTCAAAGGCGTAGAAAACGGCATTATGCTGACAGAAAACGATTTAGTCTTTGTAACCAACGGAAGCTGTACAGAGGGTACGATCTACGGTGATCAGAACCATGCACCGAACGGAGATGCAGAAGTCAGAACAAGCGGCTGCTGGAACCTCTGGAAGAATATCGCAAAACAGGACCCGGCATTCGGTCATCCGGAAAAATTCTGCTCAGATGTAGCAAAGACAAACTGGGAGTCTGCAACGATCACCACATTGGATGATAAAATCATTCCTTATATTACGAACATCTGCAAACGTGATCCGAGAAGCGGAAAAGTAGTCACCGGTGGTATTGTAAGCTGTCAGGATTCCAGCTGGCTGTTAAGCTGGACGATCAATCGTCAGGGACAGTTCAAAGATCAGGACAAAGACAAAGTATGCGTCTGGGTATACGGACTCTTTACGGATGTTCCGGGAGATTATATTAAGAAACCGATGAAAGACTGTACCGGTAAAGAGATTACACAGGAGTGGCTGTATCATATCGGAGTTCCGACAGACCAGATCGATGATCTTGCAGAAAACAGTGCCGTTTCCGTACCGACCATGATGCCATACATTACAGCATTCTTTATGCCAAGGACCAAGGGCGACCGCCCGGATGTCATCCCGGATGGATGTGTCAACTTCGCATTTTTAGGACAGTTTACCGAGACACCGAGAGATACGGTATTTACAACAGAGTATTCGGTCAGAACCGCAATGGAAGCAGTCTATGGACTTCTCGGTGTAGACCGTGGTGTGCCGGAGGTATGGGGCAGTGTCTATGACATCCGCGAACTTTTAGACAGCAGTGTAAAACTGATGGATGGAAAATCCCCATTAGAGATTTCCCTGCCGGGACCACTCAATGTGTTAAAGAAACCATTGCTTCGCGTCGTAAAAGGAACGGTCGTAGAAAAAATCTTAAGGGACCACGATGTGATCAAAGAGGGCATGCTCTAGGATCGCTGCGAAAATAAAATATTCATAGTGTAGTTAGTGGTAACAGGCGTATGCCCTCTCCGGGTTTTCACGCCTGTTGCTTTTGTATAAGGGCATCTACATCTGATATATATCACCGAATCCCTACGAGTTCACACGTCTGTTGCTTTGTATAAGCGATGAAAATGCTTATGTATGGTATGTCCTGAAGGATATTTGTACCTGAATAGATTTTTGCGGCTTTAACGATAATTCGTGCCAGAAAACGACACCTGGTGCCTGAATGGTTGTGCGGTTAACTGTTAATATGATATCATGTGCTAAAGTAGCACAGAATTAACATTTGATGTTCGTTGATCGTGTAAATGGGTTGAGTCTCTTGTAAACATAGTATTATGTGTAAACTACTGGATAATTGGTGCAGAGTCTGAGATTCATGTAAATATTTATGCTAACGGTCATGCATATCAGGTTAATTATGAAATCAACATAAGAACAGAGGAGAAGGAACATGAAGAAAAGAGTTGGTTGTGTTTTTATGAGTATGCTCCTATTTTTTGGAATAGCGGTCATGGGGGTGGACGCAGCGGGGAAAAAGCAGGATTTTACACCGAAAACCATTACAGTTAAAAAATCATACACATCTTCAACAGAAAAATATCTGAACGAAAAGAAAACATACCGAATTATCAAAAGTTATGATGAATTAAAACAATTCCAAAAGAAAACACAGAAAGCATATGTAAAAGCAAATGGCAAGCAGGCAAAAGCAAAGTTCGAGAAATCTGCATTTAATAAAAAACTGAACCGGTACAAAAAGTCTTATTTTAAATCCAAGACACTTTGTATTATCGAGGATTCACAGAGCAGCAGTTCTAAAAAAGTCAAACCCGGGAAAGTAAAATTAAAGCAGAACGCAAAGGGAAAGATTTATTTGCAATTAGAAGTACAGGTAAAATCTCCTGGAAAGAATGTGAGCATGACAACCGATATGCATTATTATCAGTATTTTGTGGAAGCGAATGCAAAAGATGTAAAGCAAATACAGAGTTGTAAGGTGAAGAATGTGGATTTGAACAAATGAGAATCCCTGAATAAAGCACCGTAAAACAGAGGGATAACATCATAAGCAAAATATCAGGCAAAATTATCATAAAAAATTGTAGAAAATGTCTTGACAATTATGCATCTTTCATGTAAAATTCTATTTGTTGACGTAAGAAAGCGAAATGCCCAGTTAGCTCAGTTGGTAGAGCAGAGGACTGAAAATCCTCGTGTCTCTGGTTCGATTCCGGAACTGGGCATTGTGCGGGTGTAGTTCAATGGTAGAACACCAGCCTTCCAAGCTGGATACGTGGGTTCGATTCCCATCACCCGCTTAGCTGTTGACAGAACAGCAAGTAATTTTGTATGCGCGAGTGGCTCAGTTGGTGGAGCACGACCTTGCCAAGGTCGGGGCCGCGGGTTCGAGTCCCGTCTCGCGCTCTTTTTATTTATGGTTAACCCCTTGCAAATGTGGTTTTTGCAAGGGGTTTTCTTTATTCTGTATCCTATTTCTCTCTCGTCATAGACATTGTCGTAGTAACCCCGAAACCTGTCATCTGATAAGTGAGTTTTCCATCTTTATAAGTGAACTTCTTAGTATCATCTGAGGAAGCCAGCGGTTCTTTATCCGTCTTGTCTTTGTCACGCTTGGATTCCCAGGAGTATTCGTTACCGGAATCTTTTGGAGCATCGTAGGAACCAACCCAGAATACCGAGGTGGATTCGCCTTCGTCAGAGATCCAGTTGATCGTGATGACATCATCTTTGATCTCAGCTTCCATCCAGCTTCCGTCCTCTTCTTTTGTTTTCCAGGTGCCGCTCAGGTCTGTTTTACTGTTGCTTCCACAGGCGTAGAGTGACAGTACGAAAATGCCAACGAGTAGTATGGCAAATAATTTTTTTCTCATAAAGGATCCTTCTTTCTTTGAAATATTCTGTCTTTTTTCTTTTGCCGTTCCAGATGAAATCGGAACTGCTTATTCTATTATAGCAAAAAGTCCTCGATATGGGGAGATTTTAAAATATGAAATGTTTTTATGGTTACTTTTGAGAGAAAGAACGGATTTCTGAACATAATAATATTTTGATGGATTTTTCAGAATCTTACATCTATAAATGCAGGAAAAAGGGGAATATTATTTGACATATAGCGAAAATTATACTATCTCTTAGCGCGATATACATCGACAAAAGAAAGTCTTTGGAGTATAATATTCCGAGCGGGAATGAGTTTTGGATCGTTGGAGGATAAGAGAGTGAATATCATTATTGTGGGAAGCGGAAAAGTAGGATATACGCTTGCCCAGCATTTGAATGCCGAGGGACACGAGATTACGGTCATTGACTCGGATGAGGAAAAAATAAAAGACCTTTCTTCGGAAATGGACATCTATTGCGTATTGGGAAATGGTACCAGTTACCGGACCCAAAAAGAAGCAGGCATTGAAAAAGCAGACCTTCTGATCTCCGTTGCAAACCAGGATGAAGTCAATTTGTTAAGCTGCCTGATCGCGAAAAAGGCAGGTAACTGCCAGACGATCGCAAGAGTGAGAAATCCGGAATATTACGATGAAATTGGATATATAAGAGAAGAACTTGGACTGTCTATGTCCATTAACCCGGAATGGGAGGCTGCAAACGAGATGGCACGTCTGATACAGTATCCGTCTGCCCTTGCAGTAGAGAAATTCCGTGGTGGAATGACCCTGCTTCGTGTAGTCATTCCGGAAAAATCCGTATTAAACGGAATGAGTGTTGCAGAATTTGCCGTTAAGATCAGCAGACAGATCCTGGTTTGTATTGTAAAACGTGGAAAAGAGATCCGGATTCCGGATGGTAATTTTGTACTGATGGCTGGTGATGCAATTTCCGTCAGCCTTCCGATCCGCGAGGCAACTCCGTTTTTTAAAAAGATCGGTGTACCGGCGAACCCAATCAAATCCGTCATGGTAGCAGGAGGAGGAATGATTTCTTTCTATCTTGCAAAAATCCTTCAGGATACCGGAGTGGAAGTAAAGATCATTGAAGAAAATAAAAAGCGTTGTGAAGAACTGAGTGAAGCATTGCCACATGCTATGATCATTCAGGGGGAAGCAATTGATAAAGAGCTTTTATTAGAAGAAGAAATCCGTGAGACAGATGCATTTGCGGCAATGACCGATATCGATGAGGAAAATATCATGCTTTCTCTTTATGCGAAAAAAGTGTCACATGCAAAGACCATGACAAAGATAGATAAGATTGAATTCCCCGAAGTCGTCGATGATCTGGGGATTGACAGCCTGATCGTGCCAAAGGTCATTACCGGTGTGTCCATTATCCGTTATGTGCGTGCAATGCAAAACACCATGGGAAGTAATGTACAGACACTTTATCGTATGATCGATGGACGGGTAGAAGCATTAGAGTTCATTGTCAGCAAGACAGCAAAAGTCACTAACAAACCAATCTGTGAATTGAAGATTAAGAAAAATCTGCTGATCTGCTCAATACAGAGAAAGGGGAAACTGATCACACCAAGCGGAAATGATATGCTGCAGAGTGGAGACAGTGTCATCATCGTAACGACAAATCTGGGTCTGGACGATATTGATGATATATTAGAAGGTTAGGAAAATGAATAAAAAAACTGTGATATATATTTTGGGCTGTGTCTTGGTATTTGTGTCAGCATTCATGCTGTTACCGTGGTTTGTCAGCCTGATCTATAGCGAAGAAACCGGAAAATATTTTTTGTATACAGCAATTGCAGGCTTTGTCCTTGGAAGGATCATGACATGGAAAAAGCCGGAAAAAGGCGGTTTTTTTGCAAAAGAAGGATTTGTCAGTGTGGCATTGAGCTGGATCGTTCTCAGTGTGGTCGGAGCAATCCCACTCTGGCTCAGTGGTGAGATTCCAAATTTCGTAGATGCCTTGTTTGAGATCGTATCCGGATTTACAACCACCGGAGCAAGCATTGCGGAAAATGTAGAAGCATTTTCTCATACGGCACTCTTCTGGCGAAGTTTCAGCCATTGGATTGGCGGTATGGGTGTACTGGTGTTTATGATGGCGATCCTGCCGTTAGCAGATGGAGAGAATATGCATATCCTGCGAGCAGAAAGTCCGGGACCGATCGTATCCAAACTGGTGCCGCGTATGCGAAAAACAGCAGGAATACTGTATCTCATCTACCTGACAATGACTATGTTAGAGATCATTGCTTTGCTGATCAGTGGGCTGCCGACATTTGATGCCGTGTGTATGTCTCTTGGAACGGCAGGAACCGGAGGCTTTGGTCTGGTTGTAGACAGTGCGGCAAGCTATACGGCACTGCAGCAGGTGATCATTACGATATTCATGGTGCTGTTTGGTGTCAATTTCAGTTTCTTCTATCTGATTTTGATGAAAAAGAGCAGTGATGCTTTTAAAATAGAAGAAGTCCGTTGGTATTTTGCCATTTTTGGAATTGCATCTATTTTGATTACTTTGGATTTAACACATAATGCAAGTGAACTGTTGCATAACCTGAATCTGGCAACATTTCAAGTGGCATCGGTTATGACAACTACCGGATATGCGACTGCGGATTTCAATCTGTGGCCGACATTTTCAAAGAATATTTTAGTCATGCTGATGTTTGTAGGTGCCTGCGCGGGCAGTACCGGAGGCGGAATTAAGGTCAGCCGTTTGATCATTTATATCAAATCCTCGATCCGGGAAGTCAGCCATCTGATCCATCCGCGAAGCGTCAAGGTTGTAAAAATGGATGATAAGGCGGTATCTGATGAAACGATCCGCACCACACATATGTATCTGATCGTATACATGTTTATTTTTGCGGCATCCCTTTTCCTGCTTAGTCTGGATAAGCATGATATGGTTACGAATTTTACCGCGATTGCAGCAACATTAAATAATATCGGGCCGGGACTGGAAGTAGTAGGACCGATGGGCGGTTATGGAGGATTTTCCGTGTTGTCAAAGCTGGTTATGATCTTTGATATGCTGATCGGAAGACTGGAGATTTTCCCACTGTTGATCTTATTTGCACCGCGTGTATGGAAACATCGTTAATGAAAGAGAGCAGAATGGTAACCGGATAGTCCGAAGGATTGGAGGGGAAGATACAATGGCAAGTAATTGTGAAAGCTGCGTCAATTATGTCTATGACGATGAGATGGAGTGCTACTGCTGTGATATGAATTTAGATGAGGATGATATGGTAAAGTTTCTGACCGGAAGTTTTGACAACTGTCCGTATTATCGTCTGGATGATGAATATGCAGTGGTAAGACACCAGATGTAAGATAATATAAAATTTTTGTACAAAATATATAGAGAAATCAAAAAAGTCAGGTACAGTCCGTTTCTAGGGAATCTGTACCTGACTTTTTTCGCGACAAGGTCAGGGTGTTAAAAGACAGCTCACAACATAGTGGCTGGCAACCTGGCTTTGTGCACGTTGCCGATCCAAAAACCGGAAACCGTCTTTTGCTCCCGAATCTCTATAGAAAATACCGAAATGTCATTGCATTTTTGATATTTGCATGTTAAAATTGACTATAGTCAATAATGAATACTAAACTACAGTCAAAGGAGCGTGAAAAATGCCAAAAGGTTTACAGCCTAAAGGAGTGGCGAGAAGAAACAAAATGCTCTTAGCAGCCGTCCAGTTGTTTTTAGAAAATGGCTATGAAAAGACAACGACAGCGGCGATCGCAAGGGCAGCGGGAATGGCACCATCATCGTTTTTTGCTGCATTTGAGAATAAAGAGGCATTGTTATTGACATTGGTACAGCAGATGTTCAATAGACAGTTTGAGAATGCAGAACAGCTTTTAGGGGAGCAGAAAGATCCGCTGATGCTGTATGGAATAGAGACTGCGTTGCAGATGTATATTACAGAGTTGTCGGAACCGTTACGGGAATTATATGTGATGGCGTACTCACTGCCGACAACCTGTGAATATATATATAACAATACGGCAGAAAGGCTGAGCGTGATCTTTGCCGATTATCTTCCCGAAGCAGAAAAAAAGGATTTTTATGAAATGGATATTGCTTCCGGGGGAATCACCCGTGGATTTATGGCGAAGCACTGTCATCTGTACTTTAAGATAGAGGATAAGATCAGACGGCATCTGCAGTGCTGTTTTACACTCTATCAGGTGCCCAAGGAGAAGCAGGATGCAGTGATCGATGCGGTATTAGAGGTGGATCTGCAATCTATCGCACAAAAACTGATAGAAGATACCATCGTGCAGGCGCATCGGGGATTTGAAGCAGTGATGACTACGAAAGAAGGAAAGAAGGCATAGCATAGGAAAAAGAATAGGAGGGCTAGGATGAAAAAAGAAATATGGAAAAGGATGTTGTGTGTTGCAACCGCAACAGTTGTGTGTCTGACATCCATACCGGGGACGGTTTTTGCGGATGAGACAGGATGCAAGGAGGCAAAAGACGGCAAACATGTTCCGAATGAGGATAAGAAAGAATTAGTGAAAATGGCAACCTGTACAGAGGACGGAGAGTGGCTGATCTACTGTCTGTACTGTAATACACAGTATACAACAGAAATCATTCCGGCGACAGGTCATGAGTGGGGAGATAAGAAACAGATCAGGGAAGCAGGATGTGTGACTACCGGCGAGGTGCAGTATACCTGTCAGAATTGCAACGAAGTGAAAACAGAGACCACACCGGCAAAAGGTCATACGATCGTAACGGACAAAGGAGTGACACCGACCTGTACACAGAGCGGTCTGACAGAAGGAAAACATTGCTCTGTCTGTAATGAAGTGATTCAGAAGCAGAAAAAGTTAGCACCGAAAAAACACCATGCCGTAACGGACAAGGCGGTAGAGGCAACCTGCAGTAAAGAAGGACTGACAGAAGGAAAACACTGTTCCGTCTGCAATCAGGTTCTTGTGGAGCAGAAGAAAGTACGGAAAAAACGCCATGTGCTTCAAAAGAAAAAAGGGACACCGGCAACCTGTACAGAATACGGATGGACAGACAGAATTTTCTGCACCGTCTGCAATACGGTCACGCAAAGAAGGGTAAGGATAGCACCACTGGGACATACGATCGTAACGGATCCGGCAGTAGAGGCGACTTGTACGGAAAGTGGTCTGACAGAAGGAAAGCATTGCTCCGTATGTAAGAAAGTTATTACCCGGCAAAAAGAGATTCCGGCAAAAGGTCACAAGATCGTAACGGATCCGGCAGTGGAGGCAACCTGTACACAGAGCGGTCTGACAGAGGGAAAACATTGTTCCGTATGCAAGGAAGTGATCACAGAGCAGAAAGTAATCCCGGCGAAAGGTCATACGATCGTAACCGACAAGGCGGTAAAGGCAACCTGTGAGCAGAGCGGTCTGACAGAAGGAACACACTGTTCTGATTGTAATGAAGTAATCCAAAAACAGGAAACCATAGCGGCACTTGGACATGAGTATATAGCGGGTGCAATCTATGATAAAAAGACAGCACAAGTGGTAGATATATGTAAACGCTGTGCTAAACAAACAAAGAGACTGGCAAATTTAGTATCACTGATAGGGGATGAACAAAATACCAAGTTCGAGGATATGGATGGAAAAGAAATCTCTTCGATCCCGGACAATCTGAAAATTTTTTCCGGTGAATCAGAGGATGGAAAAAGAAATCTGTTATATGTAAATGAAAAGGATGAAAAGCAGTTACGCGAGTTTTCGATGCTGTCAGAGCATAAAGAACTGAATAATCTTACTTTGCAGTTTGGGAAAGATGAAAATGCAGGTACGATACAGATGGATGCAGCGGATGGTATCAATCAGCTTGGAATCCGTATGAAGCCGTATGAAAACGGAGAAGTCTTAATATACGTTTCAGAAGACATTGTGAATGCATCCATAAAAAATATTAAGAAAAATGGCAACTCTATCATCTGTGAAACAGACAATGGAAGCAAACTGGCCATTTCCAGCGATCATATGAATTATGAGGTGGGAAAGACAGATGTTCCGAAAAAGAAAGATGATTCTGTTTTGAACCAGCTTGTAGCAAAGAGAGTAGAGGGAAGCGAGGACACAGTGGAGTTTTCATTACAGCAGGTAGAGGAGGAACAGAAAGACTCAAAGACAGAGGACGAATCCAAAGCAGAGAAAGATTCAAAGACAGAGGATAAATCCAAAGCAGAGAATGAGTCCAAGGCGGAAGATAAGTCCAAGACAGAAGATACCGCTAAAACAGAAGATAAATCTGCGTCCGAGGATCCAATGGAACCGATCCAGATCATCTTTGCAACAAAAGAAATGGCAAAAGATGAAGAGGAAGATGAAAAGAAGTCACAGGATGATTCCACACAGATCAAAATGATCGAGGAGGATGAGCCAACACAGAAGATTGAAAAAATAAAAGATGAGGAGCCGAGTATCATCATCATCAGATTCGTAGATCCGCCTGTAGAGGAAAAGAAAGAAGAAAAGGAAGAAGAAAAACAAGAGGAAGTAAAGACAGTGAACTTTGAGTTCGAGACTTTACATACCAGTTGTACGATAAGTGGATACAAATACTGTTCATTTAAAGAAGTTAATGATAAATACCACAAATGTAAAAATAAAAAAAATATATTCAAAAAATGTAAAAACACGGATACTCACAAATGGAGTAAGGGTAAATGTGGAGAGTGTGGTGCATGGCACTACAATCATACCCCTGTATACTACGACAAGATTAAGGATGGAATACAAGGATGGTGTACAACGTGTGGTATGAAGTGGACCGGACGTGGTTGGGTAATATATGGCTCATAGTGTAAATATTGTGGAGAGCCACAGAAGAGATAAGAAGCAGGTAGAAGTCCTGTGAAATAGGCAATAAAAATGCACGCGTAAATCTGCGCGTGCATTTTTCTATTTTCAAATATTATTTTAAAAATCCGTTGATGATCTGTTCTTCGGCTTCTGCTTCGGTCAGACCAAGTGTCATCAGTTTGATCAACTGGTCACCTGCAATTTTACCGATCGCAGCTTCGTGGATCAGGCTGGCATCAATGTTATTAGCGGAAAGCTCCGGCGTAGCATCAACATGGGCATTTTCCATAATGATGGCATCACATTCGCTGTGGCCGGCACATTTATTGTTACCGCTGATCTTTGCTAAAAAGACCTGATGGGATTCGCCCTTGGCAACGGAACGGGATACGATATTGGTGCTGGAATCCTTTCCGTTGAGTTCTACATGGAAATCAGTCTTTGCATACTGTTTTCCGTGTGTCATGATCTTTTCGCGGACCTCTAAAGTCGCTCCGTCTTTTAAGTCGCCTCTGGTGATACGGTTGGTGGAATCGATTCCCTTGATCTGGGTAGTCTCCATTTCCATATAGGCGTTCTCTTCTAAGTGGACAACGGTCTGAGGATTCATAATGTTCTCACCGCGTCCATCGCCTTCCCCATAGTGTCTTTCGATATAGCGGACTTTGGAATTTTTTCCAACATAGAAGGTGTGTACACCGTCATGCTTTGAAGTATCAGTTCCACAGTTGTGGATACCGCAGCCTGCAATAATGGTAACATCGCAGTTCTCTCCGACGTGGAAATCATTATAGACTAACTCCTGTAAACCGCTCTGGCTTAAAATAACCGGAATGTGTACACTTTCATTTGTAGTTCCCGGTTTGATATAAATATCGATACCGGACTTGTCCTGTTTGGAAATAATATCAATATTCGCAGTAGTGTTGCGTCCGGCAAGCTGTCCGTCCGAACGGATGTTATAAGCTCCCTCCGGGATCTCATGCAGTCCCGCAACCTGCTCTAATAAATTCTTCTGAATGGCATCCATGCTAAGACCTCCTTTTTATGCTTTATCTGTTAATGTCTTGCAAGTGCTTGGCTGGTTCATCAGGCGTGGCATGATCTCTTCTTTCGAACCGATGGAATCCACGCTGCCGTTTGCAATGACGATGATCTTATCTGCAATGTTTAAAATACGCTCCTGGTGGGAGATGATCAGGATAGAGCCGTTGATCTCATCTCTCATTTTTTCAAATACCTTGATCAGGCTGTTAAAGCTCCAAAGATCAATACCTGCTTCCGGCTCGTCAAAAATAGAAAGCTGGGTTCCTCTTGCTAAAATAGTAGCGATCTCGATTCGCTTTAACTCACCGCCGGAAAGGCTGGAGTTCACTTCACGGTCAATGTATTCTCTGGCACAAAGGCCAACCTCAGAGAGAATATCACAGATATCGCTGACAGACATCGGTTTGCCTGCTGCAATATTTACCAGATCTTTTACCGTCAGTCCCTTGAAATGGACCGGCTGCTGGAAAGCAAAGCTGATACCGCGTTTGGCACGCTCAGTAATGCTGAGATCTGTAATGTCTTCTCCGTTAAACAGGATCTGACCGCTGGTCGGTGTATGAATGCCGGCAATGATGCGGGCAAGTGTGGATTTACCGCCACCGTTCGGACCGGTGATCGCCACAAAATGTTCATCAATCGTCAGATTGACATTTTTTAGAATCTCTTTATTGTCATTGTCGTCATCGACTTCATAACTGATATTTTTTAATTCTAACATAGTTCCTCCAAATTTTTGATAAATATATAACAATCAAGCTACATTATACTATGACGGGATGTTGTTCTCAACTGTAGTTTGACAGAAATTGCCAAAAAGTGCATCGGCTATGCCGGATAGTGGAGTCTGTCATCCGAAATATGCTCTAACACTTCCTCTAAGTATTTTTTTGCAACATATTTTGCCATAGGCAGATTTAAGTCTAAATAATTGCCACAGTCCTTAGCGGCAGCTCCCGGGATCGTACCCTCGTAATCACGGATAAACGTAAACATTTCTGTTAAAAGTGTAACGATGTCCTCAGATTCGTAATCGCCGGCAAGGATCAGATAGAATCCGGTGCGGCAGCCCATCGGTCCAAAATAAATGGTTTTTGAGGCAAAATCCTTATGATTGCGTAAAAAAGTTGCACCCAGATGCTCGATAGCGTGTATTTCCGCAGTATTCATGACCGGTTCAAAATTCGGGCGTGTCATGCGGATATCAAAAGTGGTAAGCACTTCGCTTCCGGCATGGTCTTTTCTGGACACATAGACACCCGGAAGAAGTCTTAAATGATCTACAGTAAAACTTGCGATTTTTTCCATTATAAATTACCTGCCATTTCTAAGATCAAAGTTACAGAGTTCGCGATTGCCATTTTTTCAAATGCAGGATAGTCCATAGAAGCACTGTCATCTGCTTTATCGGAAATGGCACGGATGATCAAAAACGGGATGTTGTTCAGATAAGCGGCATGTGCGATCGCAGCACCTTCCATTTCGGTACAGTAACCGCCGAAGGTCTCTACCAGCCAGTCCTTTTTCTCATGGCTGGAAACAAACTGGTCACCGCTTACCACACGACCCTCAAATACCTTTACACCGGAAAGAACCTTGTCACAGGATTCTTTGGCAACTTTTCGAAGATGCTCATCTGCCGTAAAAGAAAGCGTGTCCATTCTTGGGATCTGACCCAGCGGATAACCGAAAGAAACGGCATCCATATCATGCTCTAACGTATCTGTGGACAACACAATATCCCCGATATCGATATCCTTATTTAAAGAGCCGGCGATTCCGGTGTTGATGACAGCATCGACTTCGTAATCATCGACAAGGATCTGTGTACAGATACCGGCATTGACTTTACCGATACCGGAACGTACAACAACAGCTTCCTTTCCATTTAAAAATCCTTTATAAAAATCCATGGAAGCCTTGCTGTGGACTTCCACATCTGTCATATGCTCTTTGAACTTTGCAACTTCTTCGTCCATTGCTCCAATAATTCCTAACATACAATCCTCCTCTTTTTGTGATTTTAACTCAAACAGTTCCATTTTAAGCCAATTTCGGGGAAAATACAATAGTCAGGGTTCTTCTTTTTCAGGGAAAAAACTGCCGCGTATGACAGCATTTTCTCCATAGCGGGATTTGATCTGATCCAAGGCAGCATCTAATTTCTGCTGCTTTTCGGATTTTGCTTCTAAATAACCGGAGTCAAACAGAGTCATCTGGACCGGTGCATCCTCATCTAAGAGTTTTCCGGTGCGGATACCGAGCAGCCGTATCGGAGTGTGGTTCCAAAGCTCATCAAAGAGACGGCAGGAGAGCTCATAGATCGGCTGGGTCGAATTCGTGGGAAAGAGCAGCACCTTCTGGTGCGAGGTACGTTGAAACGTGCTGTATTTGATCTCCACGGTTACGGACTGTGCAAGCTGATTGGACTTTCGGAGCCTCGAAGAGACCTGTTCCGCTAAGGCAAGCAGCACTTTTTTGGCATCGTCGGCATTCGAAACGTCCTGTGCCAAAGTCGTGGAATTGCCGACACCTTTTAATTTTTCAACAGTGCTGTGTACTTCTGCGGGAGCAATCCCGTTGGCATATTCCCACATGAGCAGCCCATGGCTTTTGAATTCCCGTATTAAAAAATCTTTGTCGGTATGTGCGAGTTCTCCGATCGTTGTGATCCCAAGAGAACGCAGTCTGGCAGAGCTGGATCTTCCTACCATATAAAGATCCTCGATAGGAAGCGGCCAGAGTTTTTTCGGGATCTCTTCTTTCCAGAGCGTGTGGATGCGGTCTGGTTTTTCAAAATCACTTGCCATCTTAGCGAGCAGCTTATTCGGTGCGATCCCGATGTTAACGGTAAAGCCAAGTTGCTCTTTGACAGTCTTAGAAATAAGGGTGGCTCCGGCAATCGGAGATTTGTATTGATAGGCGATCGGTGTAAAGTCCAAAAAACATTCATCAATGGAAAGCTGTTCAATGTCCGGTGTAAACGTACGCAGAAGCGTCATAAGCTGCTTGGAATACTGACGGTACATCGCATGATCCGGACGTGCGATAACCAGGGATTCGCATTTTCGAAGAGCATGTGCGACCGGTTCGCCGGTTTTGATACCGAACGTTTTCGCAGAAGTAGATTTTGCCAGTACGATCCCATGGCGGCTCTCACGGTCTCCGCCGATAATGGACGGGATTGTGCGCAGATCGACCGTGCTTCCATTTTTCAGTTGTTCAATGGCAGTCCAGCTTAAAAAAGCGGAATTTACGTCAATATGAAAAATAACCGGTTCCAAGTTCCAAATCTCCTTTTTGCAGATTTCTTTCTAAAACTCTTTCTAAAATTTGTTCTAAATTTTGTCCTAAAACTCATTCTGAATTTGTTCTGAATCTCTTCCTAATAAAATAGGTCTGTTCCGTCAAATAAAAATGTCGGATAAAAAATCCACTGGACAAGAACAAATGTTTTGTTTATGATGTTAGTATAACATAGCGAAGCGGACTCGTACAGATAGAAAAGGAGGAGCTATGAAATTTTTTCATTTAAGTGATCTGCATATTGGAAAACATTTATTTTATTATTCACTTTTAGAAGATCAAAAATACGTCTTTCACCAGATTTTGGAAGCGGCAAAGGAGGAACAGCCGGATGCCGTTCTGTTATGTGGCGATATTTATGATAAAACGATTCCGTCTGCAGAGGCGGTCAGTCTGTTTGACTGGTTTTTAACAGAGTTAAAGGAGACACTGCCAAAGGCACTGATCCTTATCATTGCGGGAAACCATGACAGTGGGGAGCGGTTAGAATTTGCACGGGAACTCTTAGAAAAAGAGGGTGTATTCATTGCCGGTCTGCCACCGCGGGAAACAGACGAAAAGATCCGAAAAGTGACGATGACGGATCCTGCCGGGGAAGTATGCTTTTATCTGCTGCCATTTACCAAACCGTCGCATCTGCGAAAAAAATACGAAGAAGAAAAAATAGACAGCTATGAAGATGCAGTGAAAAAATTATTAGAAGAGGAAGAAATAGATACAACAAAACGAAACGTTCTATTGTCACATCAGTTCTATTTATCCGGTGGCAGCGAGCCACTCACCTGTGATTCGGAGATCCGCATGGCGGGCGGGATTGATGAGATCGATACGAGACTGTTAGAGGATTTTGACTATGTGGCACTTGGTCATATCCACAGGGCACAGAGGATTGGAAAAGGACAGTGTTACTATTCAGGAACACCACTTAAATATTCCGTAAGTGAAGCATCCCATGAGAAATCTTTTCAGATTGTGGAATTAGGAGAAAAAGGACAGGAGCCGGTTGTACGAAAAAAGCAGTTAAAGCCGCTGCGGGAACTTTGTGTGCTGCGGGGAACACTGCAGGAGGTATTAGAGCAGAGAGAGCATGCGAAAGATTTTGTCAGCATTACCTTAACGGATGAAGAAGAACCGTATATGCCAAAGGAACAGTTAGAGCTGGTGTTTGACCATATTTTAGAGATCCGTATTGATAATGAAAGAACACGCAGGATTTTAGATCTTTATGAGGAAGAAGAGGAGACCGAAAGCCTGTTTGAATCGTTTGCCTCATTTTTTGAAACAGTGCAGGGCAGAAGCATGAATGAAGCGGAGCAGGAGGCGGCACAGGATGCCTGGAATGAGATCATAGAGGGGGGAGCAGAATGAAACCGTTAAAGTTAGAGATGTCTGCCTTTGGCTCGTATGCCGGATTGGTAGAGGTGGATTTTACAAAAGCGGGAAGCGGACTCTTTCTGATCACCGGAGATACCGGAGCAGGAAAGACGACGATTTTTGATGGGATTGCCTATGCACTCTATGATGAGACCAGCGGCGGGGAACGAAGCGGCAGTATGATGCGCAGTCAGTTTGCAGATGCAAAGACAGAAACCTATGTGAAACTGACGTTTTTAAGCCACGGAAAGATCTATCAGGTGAGAAGAAATCCGAAGCATAAGATACAAAAGGAATTGAAAAACGGTAACACCACACTGCGGAATATTCCAAAGAATGTTGAGCTGATCCTGCCGGACGGACAGGTGTTCCCAGAGAAAAAGCAGGGGACAGACCGCGAAATCGTGAATTTAGTGGGGCTGGATGTCAACCAGTTCACCCAGACCGCTATGCTGGCACAGGGCGATTTTCTAAAGCTGTTGTATACAAAATCCGATGATCGAAAGGCAATCTTTTCTAAGATCTTTCAGACCGGTTACTGTGCGAAGATCCAGGACTACTTCCGGCAGCAGGCTTCTGTCTTAAAGGATGAGTTAGAAAAACAGGAGCAGGCACTGCGGCAGGAAGCCTCCGGTGTCCGGTTGGATGAAGCCGGAAAGCTCAAAATGCAGGAACTCTTACAACATGACTTCTTTCCATGCGAAGAGGTACAAAGCCTGTTACAGGAAAATATCGTAGCCTGTAAAAAAGAAACCACGGACGTACAGAAAATAAAAGATGAAAAAGCAAAAGCCGTAGAACAACTGACAAAAGATATCAGCGTGCAGGAGCAGGTGAACCGTCAGTTTGAACACTTAAACATGGTGACGGAACAACTGAAAGATTTACAACACAAAGTAGAAACTGCAAAACAGGCACATGAAGCTGCAAAGCAGGAACTTGAAAAAAAAGGAGAGAGCATCCAAAAAGAGATCGCTGACATTGAACATTCCCTACCGCTCTATGAACAGGCAGAACAGGCAAAGGAAAAAGAGAAAAGCGGAAAGAAACGTTTAGCGGATTTAGAAAAGGATCAGGGAGTTCTTGGGACCTTAAAGCAGCGTATGGAAACGTCACAAAAGGAGTGGAACATCTGGGTTACGAAGGCAAAAGAAGCCGTAGCAGAGTATGAGCGTGTTTATGAGGCATTTTTCCATGAGCAGGCAGGGATTTTAGCAAAGGACTTAGAAGAAGGGATGCCATGTCCGGTCTGCGGCTCCACACATCATCCGTCTCTGGCAAAAATGGCTGAGGATGCACCATCCGAAGAAGAAGTGAAAAAGGCAAGGAAGAAACGGACAGAGGCAGAAGAACACCGGGAGCAGAGCGAGAGACAATATATGGAAGCAAAAAGTGCCTACGATACGAAAAGGCAGCAGGAAGAGACGGAGATCCGGGTACTCTTAGCGGAGGCGGCAAAAGAGCTAGAGCTTACTTCTAAGAATCTGGTCTATTCAGGAAAAGAAGAAGCCATGGCAATCTTAGAAAAGAACAGGCAGTTAAAGCAGCAGTTAGAATCTTCCGTAAAAAAGACACAGGAAGAGTTATCGCAGACACAGGAGCAGGAAGCAGTCTACAAAGGGCAGAAAGAACAGCTGTTACAGGAGACCGAGGGTCGCAAGCCACTGGAACTTACGGAGAAAAAACAGCGGCAAAGAGAGCTGTCGGAGGAGGTTCAAAACGCAGAGGACAGACTGCGGCAGCTTCATACCACACAGGAGATCAATGAGCGTATCCGTCAGAACCTGCAAAAGTATGATGCGAAACGGGAGCAGTTCAAAGAGCAGGCAGCAGTTGCAGATACGCTGAACCGCACGGCAAACGGACGGTTGAGTGGAAGTGTGAAGATGGACTTTGAGACCTATGTACAGAGGAAGTATTTTAAACAGATCTTAAAGGAAGCAAACCGAAGACTGATCAAAATGAGCCGTGGAAGCTTTGTCTTACAGTTAAAAGAAGGTCAGGAGAGCGGCAAGGGAAAAAATGAGGGATTGGATCTGGTAGTACACAGCCTGGTTACAAATGCGATCAGAGATGTCCGTACCTTATCTGGTGGAGAGGCATTCATGGCGGCACTTTCGATGGCACTGGGACTTTCGGACATTGTGCAGAGGACTGCGGGAGCGGTACAGTTGGAAATGATGTTTATCGACGAAGGCTTTGGCTCTTTGGATGACATCTCAAGAACGCAGGCATTAAATGTCTTAGAAGAACTGACCGGCAGTGGAAGACAGATCGGGATCATCTCGCATGTCAATGAATTAAAGGAGCAGATGGAGAAAAAGCTGGTTGTTTCTAAGGGGGAGAGGGGCAGCAGCCTGCACTGGGAACTGTAAATCTTAACCAAGTATAAAAAATATAAAAGAAAGGTTTAGATTTATTTTAGAATCCTTTAAGTTTTGCGTCACAGTTTGGTCATAAATAGTTCCTATAATGAAAACATCAAATGAATGAGGCAGCAATTACCTTATATATAGATTAACATTTTCATAACTAAACTCCTCGGAAAGTCCTTAGGAACCGCAAGCCCTAAGGACTTTTCCCAGTTTATCAGGATTTATCAGAGTTTATCTTTGGATTTTATTTGTACATTTTATCAAATTTGTTAAAATCTTAACATTCTTTTAGCACCACCCTTAAAATCCGCAAAATCCCTGTGTTTATTGTAAAAATTCGTAAATTTTCACAATAAAATCTATTAAAATCTTAAAAAATGTTTATAAAATTTAGGTGGCTTTTTTTAACAAATGAGAGTATTATATGTAACAGAAAAGTCAACGCATGAAGATATAGGCTTATATCGGGGAAGTTGCATGACTGTAATTAAGAAAATAAAAAGGAGTGAATAGCAATATGGAATCATTTAATTTTTTGCTGTTTCTGGCGATTATTTTAGTTTCCACAAAAGTACTGGGTATTTTTTCTAAAAAAGTTAAGATGCCACAGGTTGTAGGTGCTTTGGTGGCGGGCGTTATCTTAGGACCATCCGTATTGAATCTGGTACAGATGGAGAGTGATGGAAATTTCTTAGCATACATGGCAGAGATCGGTGTTATCTTACTGATGTTCTGTGCAGGACTTGAGACCGATTTATCGGAATTAAAGGCAAACGGTGTAGCTTCCTTTATTGTTGCAATGTGTGGAGTTATCGTTCCGTTAGCAGGAGGATTTATTGCATATGCATTATACTTCCATGTAGATGTATCAAGTTTTCATGAGTGTATGAAAGCAGTATTTGTCGGAACGGTGCTGACGGCAACCTCGGTTAGTATCACGGTCGAGACGCTGCGAGAGTTAGGACATTTAAAAGGAAAGGTCGGCTCTACGATCTTAGGAGCAGCGATTATTGACGATATCCTTGGTATCATCGTATTGACAATCGTAACCAGTTTAGAAGATACCAGTGTCAATCCGGCAACCGTATTTGGTAAGATTGCACTTTACTTTGTTGTGATCGCAGTCATCTGGTTTGTACTGGCAAAACTGAAACCATTCTTAGAGTCACAGGATCGATTGAGAAGAACTGCAATCCTTGCATTGGCATTCTGTTTCTTAATGGCATATGTATCCGAAGAGTTCTTTGGAATCGCAGATATTACAGGTGCATATTTTGCAGGACTGATGCTTTGCTCTATGAAGATCGAAACTTATGTCAATCGAAGAGTTGAGATACCTGCGTACTTAATCTTCTCACCGGTATTCTTTGCAAGTATCGGAATGAAGACCAACTTAGATGGTTTGAACGGCAGCATGATCCTGTTTTCCATCATCCTGTTAGTCATTGCTATTTTGTCAAAAGTTGTGGGATGCGGTCTGGGTGCTAAAATATGCAAGTGTACCAATAAAGAAGCATTGCGGATTGGTGTCGGCATGATCTCCCGTGGTGAGGTTGCCTTGATCGTGGCACAGAAAGGTTATCAGGCAGGCATGTTAAGCGATGACTTATTTGCACCGATCGTATTGGTGGTTATTGTTACAACCCTGATCACCCCAATTCTCTTAAGTATGGTATTTAAGGGAGAAAAACCGCAGGATACACCGGCAGCTCCGGCAGAGGGTGCAGGGATTTAGAATCTTCCGGCAGAGAAATACATAAGAGGGCAGTATTTAAAAGATAGAGAAAAAGAAAACCGTCATTGGAACCTGAGTGGAACCGATGGCGGTTTTTTGCTCTATAGGATCAGAGTGTCGAAAGACGATTTCAAGTTTTTTTGATTGGCAACTTGCACAAATCCGGGTCTGTTTTGTTCCGTTGTACGAAAATAAGAAAATCTAAGTCTGCCTGCGTCAGGCTGTGATGGAGTGACGCGTACGTCTTAAACACCCCGTCCATGGGGTGCTAAGACTTTTGCTGCCGTCCATGGCAGCAAAACACTATACATGAATAGCCAGACTAAGATTTACTAATTTTCTCCCAAAGTCACAAAAGCAGTCCCGGTTTTGTGCAAGTTGCCAGCCACTAAGTTGTGAGTCGCCTTTTGAACCCCCTGATTATATCAGATAAACCAGGTCTCCTGATTGGTCGATGAGACGGAAACGGCACCTGCCTGTAAAAGAGCCATAATGTCTTCTTTTTCTGAAACCATACCGCCGGCAATGACCGGGATCGGCGAGGATTTGCAGAGCTTTTGAATGACCTTTGGCATAAGTGCAGGAAGAATCTCGATACAGTCCGGTTTTCCGGTACGCATGGTTTTAAAAATACTTTCGTATGCCATGGAATCGATCACAAAAAAACGGTGAATCGTATACAGATCAAGCTCGCTGGCACGTTTGATCAGCAGAGCCTTTGTGGAAATAATACCATCAGCTTTTGTATATTGGTGGATAAAATCAATGGCGATCTCTTTCGGGCTGAGTCCGTGGATCAGATCCACATGCACCATGGCAATCTTCCCGGCAGATTTGACTGTTTTTACGATCTGAGGAATATTGCAGATATCGCCATAGAGAATAAACACAATGGAACTATCGGTTTCTAAACATTTTTTTAATCCGTCATCATCCTTCACGGCGGCGATGACAGGAGAGTTTTCTAAGGCTTCCATAAATTCAGAATGCATAAAGTACCTCCTTGTATAAAAAAATAAAAGGACAGTATGCCATCCGGCATCCTATCCTTCATTATATATGAAATAGTGAAAAATGAAAAGAATTATTCAGTTTTTGGATTGGGTTGGATTAATCTGCATCCGGCGGGGTATGTCCGGATGCAGATGGGAGAAATCCATATGTTTGCAGCCTATATTCTTAATAGCTCCCCTCATGAGCAACAGACCGGGTAGTCTGTATATATTACGAAGTCATTTGCTGCAAGCGAATTTGGAAATGGGTTGACGGCATCGCCGTCAAATCTATGTAGATTCTATCAATATTGGGTAGGGAAATTGACAGAAGTTACATACCAAGATACAAAAAAAGAGCAGGAAAATAAGGATGCTCTCGCATCTTTTTTACCTTGCTCATTCGTCTCTGTGGCTTACATTATTTATTTACTGCGGTAAGTATAACACCTAAATATGGAAAATGCAAGAGCCGATATTGTATAAAATGAAAAACATTCCAATTTTTTTACCTGAATATAGACAATATCTTGACAATAGAATCCATTGCAGATAACATAGAAGAGAAGTAAGTAAGAGGGACGGTGAAGATATATGACAGAAGAGGATAAAGGCGCGTACAGATATTGTAAGAATTGTGGAAGAGTGCTTTCACCGACCTACGAAGCAGAGCTTTGCCCGACATGTGAGGAGAACCAACTGTTTGATAAGGTCAGAGATTACATTCGTAAAAATGATGTCACGGAAATGCAGGTAGCCGAGCATTTTGGAATCCCGCAAAAGAAAGTGAAGGCGTGGATCAAAGAAGGAAGGATTGAGTATAAGGAAGATGGAGATAAGCGGGCATTGGTATCCATCCGTTGTGCAAGATGTGGAGCAAAAGTTACCTTCGGAACACTTTGCAGCCGGTGTCTGAAAATTATGAATAGTTCTAAATACGAGTATGCAGGAAACGACCTTGAGAAGAACAAGATGCGTTTCTTAGACAATGATGAATAATAAATAATGCATAGTTACATAGGATTTTTTGAGATCCATAGTAAATAATAAAAAAAGAAGTCCCATGCGGTCCGTACAGATTTCAGAGTATGACATTTTAATCTGTATGAACCACATGGGACTTTTTCTATATTTTTTTATAAAAGCATTTCTGTAATTAACTTACATGAAATTAACGCTCACATTTGCAGGCAGCTTCCACAAATCCTTTGAATAACGGATGCGGTCTGTTCGGTCTGGACTTGAACTCCGGATGAGCCTGTGTAGCAATGAACCATGGATGATCGGAAATCTCGATCATTTCCACAATCCTTCCATCAGGAGAAAGACCACAGAGGTTCAATCCTTTTTCTGTCAGTGCATTGCGGTAATCATTGTTGACTTCGTAACGGTGACGATGTCTTTCGTGGATGGTGGACTCGCCGTAAACAGCGTGGGCTTTGGAATCCTTGTCCAGTTCACAAGGATATGCGCCAAGTCTTAAAGTACCACCGATATCCTCTACACCGTCCTGATCCGGCATCAATGCAATAACCGGATGAGTAGTGTTCGGGTCTAACTCGATGCTGTGTGCATCATGGAAACCACAGACATTACGGGCAAACTCAATAATTGCAACCTGCATACCAAGGCAGAGACCAAGATATGGGATTTTGTTCTCACGGGCATATTTTGCTGCAAGGATTTTTCCTTCTACACCACGGCTGCCGAAACCGCCAGGAACCAGGATACCCTGCATAGAGCCTAATACCTCGTCCACATTTTCTTCGTTCAGTTCTTCAGAATCCACCCAGTGGATGTTGACCGTTGCACGTTCTGCAATACCGCCGTGTTTTAATGCTTCCACAACAGAGAGGTAAGCATCGTGGAGCTGAATATATTTTCCGACCAGTGCAATGTCTACTTCCTTATTCGGATGACGCAGGGCATTGACCATATCTTTCCAATCGGTTAAGTCCGGTGTTGGACATTCCAGATTTAAGCATTTACAGGTAACCTGTGCAAGATGCTCTTCTTCCATTGCAAGCGGAGCTTCATATAAATATTCCACATCCAGATTCTGTAATACATGATCGTTTGGTACGTTACAGAAAAGAGCGATCTTATCTTTGATCCCCTGGTCTAACGGCTGCTCGGAACGGCAGACGATGATATCCGGCTGGATACCCATTCCCTGTAATTCTTTTACACTTGCCTGTGTCGGTTTTGTTTTTAATTCGCCGGATGCCTTAATATAAGGAATCAGTGTAACATGGATCAGCATGGCATTTTCATGTCCGACCTCATGCTGGAACTGGCGAATGGACTCTAAGAAAGGCTGACTTTCAATATCTCCAACCGTACCACCGACCTCGATGATCGCAATATGTGTATCTTCAGAGGTAAAATTGCGGTAAAAACGGCTCTTAATCTCATTTGTGATATGAGGAATTACCTGAACAGTACCTCCGCCAAAATCGCCGCGGCGTTCTTTCTGAAGTACAGACCAGTATACTTTACCGGTTGTAACGTTGGAATTTTTGCTCAAGCTCTCATCAATAAAACGTTCATAGTGACCTAAGTCTAAATCAGTTTCTGCACCGTCATCTGTTACAAAAACCTCTCCATGTTGGATTGGGTTCATCGTGCCCGGATCAATATTGATATAAGGGTCAAATTTCTGCATTGTTACCTTAAAACCTCTGGCTTTTAAAAGACGGCCGAGAGATGCGGCAGTAATGCCTTTTCCGAGTCCCGAAACAACTCCTCCGGTGACAAAGACATATTTTACAGGCATAGGTGTTTCCTCCTTAAAAATTATATATAAATGTTTCCTGAATTTAAAATAACTCATATATTATACAACTAGAGAAAAAAGAAATCCACAATTTTAGAAAAAGAAATCAAAAAAGTTTAGAAAAACTTTAGAAAGGACAAGAAAAGTTCACGATATTCGTATTGATTTTAATAGAAAAGAAACATATAATAAGTACGATACTGCAAGAACTATGATGCAGCATGGAGGAGAGCATGGATAACAATCAGATGAACGGAAATAACAACAATAATAATAACAATAATAATCGGAACAACAAAAACGGGCAGATGTTTTTAGCGTTTTTACTGGTTTCACTGGTAATGCTGTTTATTATGAGCTATGTGAACAGCAAGATGGATCAGATGTCGAGTGAGGAGATTACCTATTCCCGGTTTTTGAAAATGGTGGAAGAGGACAAGGTAGAGAGTGTCGAGATCGGTTCGTCAGAGATCAAGATCACTCCGAAAGAGGAGAAAAAAGACACAAAGGTAAATAACGGTCTTACTACGATCCAAAAGACCTATTACACAGGAATCGTGGAAAATCCGGATCTGTTAAAGACTTTGGAAAAACACGATGTCAATATCAAAGGAACGATCCCGGATAATACCTCCGTATGGATTTATAATATTTTAAGTTTTGTGATCCCGTTAGTACTGGTATGGGTACTGCTTGGATTCTTAATGCGCCGGATGGGCGGCGGCGGAGTAATGGGCGTTGGTAAGAGCAATGCCAAGGTCTATGTGGAAAAACAGACCGGAGTTACCTTTAAAGATGTTGCAGGAGAAGATGAAGCCAAAGAGTCGTTACAGGAAGTCGTGGATTTCCTGCACAATCCGAAACGTTATACAGAGATTGGTGCGAAGCTGCCAAAAGGAGCGTTGTTAGTAGGCCCTCCGGGTACCGGTAAGACGTTACTTGCAAAAGCCGTTGCGGGCGAGGCAAATGTACCGTTTTTCTCATTGGCAGGTTCCAGTTTTGTAGAGATGTTTGTCGGTGTCGGTGCATCCAGAGTGCGTGATCTTTTCAAAGAGGCACAGAAGCAGGCACCATGTATTATTTTTATTGATGAGATCGATGCCATCGGAAAGAGCAGAGATGCCCGTTATGGCGGAAACGATGAGAGAGAGCAGACGCTGAACCAGTTACTTTCAGAGATGGATGGTTTTGATGCATCCAAGGGACTGCTGATTTTAGCAGCAACCAACCGTCCGGAAGTATTGGACAAGGCATTACTTCGTCCGGGACGTTTTGACAGACGGATCATTGTAGATAAACCGGATTTAAAAGGAAGAGAGGCAATCCTTCAGGTGCATGCCAAAGATGTCCTGATGGATGAGACCGTAGATCTGAATGCGATCGCATTGGCAACCTCAGGAGCGGTCGGTTCCGATCTGGCAAATATGATCAATGAAGCAGCGATTAATGCCGTAAAGCATGGCAGAAAATATGTCAGCCAGGCGGATCTGTTTGAATCGGTAGAAGTGGTCATTGCAGGAAAAGAGAAAAAAGACCGCATTATGGGACCGAAGGAAAAGAAGATCGTAGCATATCACGAGGTTGGTCATGCGTTAGTGACTGCATTGCAGAAAAATACAGAGCCGGTACAGAAGATTACAATTGTACCGCGTACCCACGGAGCACTTGGTTATGTGATGCAGGTGCCGGAGGAAGAAAAATTCTTAAAATCTAAAGAGGAATTAGAAGAAGATTTAGTAACCTTTATGGCAGGACGTGCAGCAGAAGAGATCGTATTTCATTCTGTAACAACCGGAGCGTCAAATGATATTGAACAGGCAACAAGAATTGCCCGTGCCATGGTAGCACAGTACGGAATGTCAGAGCGGTTCGGACTGATGGGACTTGCAACGGTAGAGAGCCAGTATCTAGACGGAGAAGCAAGACTGAACTGTGGTGAAGAGACCGCAGCCGAGATTGATAAAGAAGTCATGAAGATGTTGAAGGAAAGCTATGAGAAAGCAAAACAGCTTCTTTCAGAAAATCGGGAGGTACTCGATAAGATTGCAGCACATCTTTATGAGAAAGAGAATATTACAGGAAAAGAATTTATGAAGATTTACCGCGAATTGAAAGGAATCCCGGAGCCGGAGGAAGAGAATGTGGCAAAACAGGGTTCTTCCGTAGATTTCCGGGTTGGAGAAGAAGCAACTCACAGAGTAGATCTGAATAAGGCAACTTCGGAAAAAGAAGAGTCAGAGGAAGAAGATCCAAATAAAGAGAATTCCAGGGAAGAGGATTTTGAACAGGAGACCGATGTTTGATTTTGAGGAAGAATTAAAAAAACTGCCGGAAAAGCCGGGAGTCTATATCATGCATGATGCAAACGATGCCATCATCTATGTTGGAAAAGCGATCAAACTGCGAAATCGTGTCAGACAGTATTTCAGACCAAGCCATAATGAAGGGATCAAAAAAGATCATATGGTGCAGCAGATCGCACGGTTTGAATATATTGTTACGGACTCAGAATTAGAAGCGCTGATCTTAGAGTGTAATTTAATAAAGGAGCATCGTCCAAAGTACAATACGATGCTCCGAGATGATAAGACTTATCCGTATATCAGAGTGACGCTGGGAGAAGAATATCCCAGGGTCCTCTTTTGTCGTCAGATGAAAAAAGATAAGTCACGGTATTTCGGACCTTACACCAGTGCCGGGGCAGTCAAGGACACCATAGATCTGCTCCACAAGCTCTATCAGGTGCGCACCTGCAACCGTAAGCTGCCACGGGATATCGGAAAAGAGCGTCCGTGTCTGAACTATCATATCCATCAGTGCCAGGCACCATGCCAGGGGTATGTCACCAAAGAGGAATATGCAAAAAACATCCGAAAAGTGATGGATTTTCTGAATGGAAATTATAAGGAGATCATCACGGAGCTCGAAAGTAAGATGCAGCAGGCTTCGGATGAGATGAATTTTGAAAAAGCGATTGAGTATCGGGAACTGTTAGGAAGTGTGCGGGCAGTGGCACAGAAACAGAAGATCACAAATACCGATGGCGAAGATAAGGATATCATTGCATTAGCAAGAGATGAACGGGATGCCGTGGTTCAGGTGTTCTTTATCCGTTCCGGCAAGCTGATTGGAAGAGATCACTTTTATCTGCGGATTGCAGACGGGGAAGAAGAACAGGGAATCCTGACCTCTTTTGTCAAGCAGTTTTATGCGGGAACGCCTTATATTCCAAGAGAGATCGTGCTGCAAAGCGAGATCGAAGAAGAAGAGGTGATCTCGGAATGGCTGGCAAAGCGAAAAGGCCAGAAAGTGTATCTGCGGGTACCGAAAAAAGGAACGAAGGAACGACTGGTAGAGCTTGCGAAGAAAAATGCCCGGATGGTATTAAGTCAGGACAAAGAGCGTATCAAGAGAGAAGAAGGAAGAACGATCGGAGCATTAAAAGAAATCGCAGGGCTGTTAGAACTGGATGGAATCCGAAGGGTAGAGGCTTATGATATTTCCAATATCAACGGATTTGAAACCGTAGGTTCTATGGTGGTCTATGAAGGGGGTAGACCAAAACGGAGTGATTACCGCAAATTCAAATTAAAGAGTGTATCCGGACCGGACGATTATGCATCGATGCATGAGGTGCTGACCAGACGTTTCCGGCATGGTTTAGAGGAACAGAAGGAGTTAGAAGGACGGGAACAGGAACTTGGAAAATTCAGCCGTTTTCCGGATCTTTTGATGATGGACGGTGGAAAAGGACAGGTCAATATTGCCCTGACGGTGTTAGAGGAACTGGGGCTGTCCATTCCGGTCTGTGGAATGGTAAAAGATGACCACCACCGCACCAGAGGTCTGTATTTTCAAAATAAAGAGATCCCGATCGCAAGGGACAGCGAAGGCTTCAAACTCATCACAAGAATTCAGGATGAAGCCCATCGATTTGCCATTGAATACCACCGCTCCCTGCGAAGTAAGAGTCAGGTACATTCAATCTTAGATGACATTCCGGGGATTGGGGCGACCAGACGAAAAGCGTTGATGAAATATTTTGATTCGATAGAAGAGGTCAGAAATGCCTCGGAGGAGACCCTTGCAGGAATAGACAGCATGGATGCAAGAAGTGCCAGATCGGTCTATGAGTTTTTTCATAAGGAAGATCAGGAAGAAGATTTACAAAACTCTTCCTCAAAAGAGGCACCGGATTGTTGAAGCAGGGATTTTTCTATGATATGATGAATAGAGTAATGGGGAAAAACGGTAGATAAAGGAGAAGCGTATGAGCCAGAAAAGTGTAAGTGTATCAAAATTAGCAAAATTGTTGGATCTGAAGGTATTTACAAAAGAATTAGATATAAAAAAACATAAAGTAACCTTGTCCGATGTCAATCGGCCGGCATTGCAGTTGAGCGGATATTTTGAGTATTTTGAGCCGAACCGTGTACAGATCATCGGAATGGTAGAATACAGTTTCTTAAAGCAGATGGACCCGGACAAACGGATCGAAATCTATAATGCACTGTTAGAGAGGGAGATCCCGTGTATTATTTTCAGCCGTGATTTTGAACCGGATGAGGATTTTTTACGGATTGCGGAAGAAAAAGATGTGCCGCTGCTTGGAACACACCGTACGACCTCTTCTTTTATGGCAGAGCTGATCCTGTGCCTGAGTGAAGAATTGGCGCCATGTGTGACGATCCATGGGGTACTGGTCGATGTGTATGGCGAAGGACTTCTAATCACCGGAGAGAGCGGAATCGGTAAGAGCGAAGCTGCATTGGAGCTGATCCGCCGCGGTCATCGTCTGGTTACGGATGATGTCGTAGAGATCCGTAAGATCAATGAACATACACTGGTGGGAACATCCCCGGCGATTACCAGACATTTTATTGAATTAAGGGGAATCGGAATCGTTGATGTCAAGACATTGTTTGGTGTAGAGGCGGTCAAAGAAAAACAGAACATTGATCTGGTCATCAAATTAGAGGACTGGAAAAAAGAAAATGAGTATGACCGTTTGGGACTTGAGGAAGAATATACAGAGATTTTAGGAAATCAGGTAGTCTGTCATTCACTCCCGATCCGTCCGGGAAGAAACCTTGCAGTCATCTGTGAATCGGCTGCCGTAAACCACAGGCAGAAGAAGATGGGTTATAACGCTGCACAGGAATTGTACCGGCGTGTACAGGAGAATCTGAATAAGACAGAAGAAGATGAATAGAAAAAATAAAAAGAAAAGAGGTAAATAGTAAATGGAAAAAACAAATGCTTGGATGAAATATCCGGAAGGGGAAAAAAGAACACAGGTTTTTGATTTTGCAGAGGATTACCGCAAATTCCTTTCTGCATGTAAGACAGAGAGAGAATGTACGAGCTTTTTTGAGGCAAAAGCAAAAGAAGCAGGCTATCAGTTATTAGAGGATGCCATCAAAGAAAAGAAGAGCCTGAAGCCGGGAGATAAAGTTTATGTAAATCAGATGGGAAAATCCATTGCCATGTTCATCATCGGTAAAGAGTCGCTGGAAAAAGGCATGAACATCTTAGGTGCACATATTGATTCTCCAAGATTGGACTTAAAACAGGTACCGCTTTACGAAGATACGGAAATGGCAATGTTTGATACACATTACTATGGTGGTGTCAAGAAATATCAGTGGGTAACACTCCCGCTTGCACTTCACGGAGTAGTGGCAAAGAAAGACGGAACCGTGGTCAACATCAGCATTGGTGATAAGGAAAATGATCCGGTATTCGGAGTCAGCGACTTACTGATCCACTTAGCAGGCGACCAGTTAGAGAAAAAAGCATCCAAGGTCATCGAGGGGGAGAATCTGGATGTCCTGATCGGAAGCATTCCGGCAGACGTAGAAGAAAAAGACAAAGTAAAAGAGACTGTCAAAGCAAATGTACTGAATATCCTGCTGAAAGAATATGATATAGAAGAGGAAGATTTCTTATCTGCAGAGATTGAAGTCGTACCGGCAGGCGCTGCAAGAGATTATGGATTTGACCGTTCCATGGTCATGGGTTACGGACATGATGACCGTGTGTGTGCTTATCCGTCTTTCCGTGCAATGCTGGAGGTAGATACACCGGAAGTGACCAGTGTGTGCCTGTTAGTCGATAAAGAAGAGATCGGAAGTGTCGGTGCAACCGGTATGCAGTCACGTTTCTTTGAAAATGCAGTAGCAGAAGTGATGGAGCTTTGCGGTCAGTATTCCGAGTTGGCACTGCGCCGTGCATTAAGCAATTCACAGGTGCTTTCTTCCGATGTCAGTGCAGCATTTGACCCGAATTACCCATCCGTATCCGAAAAGAAAAATGTAGCATATTTCGGAAAAGGACTGGTATTTAATAAATACACCGGAGCAAGAGGAAAATCCGGCTCTAACGATGCAAATGCAGAGTACATGGCACATTTAAGAGCCGTATTAGATAAAGAAGAAGTTGCATACCAGACTTCAGAGCTTGGAAAAGTAGACCAGGGCGGCGGTGGAACCATTGCCTATATTCTTGCAAACTATGGAATGCAGGTCATCGACAGTGGTGTGGCAGTATTAAATATGCATGCACCTTGGGAGATTATCAGCAAAGTGGATTTATATGAAGCATTCCGTGGATATGTAGTATTCTTAAAGGAAGCATAGACAGGAGATTATGACAACAGAAAAGATATTTGATGAGGCTTTAAAAAATATTCTCTCAGAGGATGAGATTTTAAAAGATGAACCGATGAAACATCACACCACATTCCGGGTGGGTGGACCGGCCGAGTATTATCTCCGTCCGAAAAAAGAACAGGTGGCGGAGGTACTCCGCCTCTGTCTCACATATCAAAAGGAATACCTGATCATTGGGAACGGCAGTAATCTTTTAGTTTCGGACAAAGGCATTTCAGGTGTCGTTATCGAGATTGGAAAACAGATGGATGAGATTACCGTGGATGGTACCACCATATACGCACAGGCAGGAGCAATGCTTTCTAAGACCGCACATGCAGCCCTGGAAGCAGGACTGACCGGGATGGAATTTGCAGCAGGAATTCCGGGCTGTGTTGGCGGAGCGGTTGTGATGAATGCAGGTGCTTACGGCGGCGAGATGAAAGACATTTTAAAAAGTGTTACGGTACTTACCGCGGATGGACAGGAGAAAGAACTGACTCCGGGCGAACTGGACATGAGTTACCGCCATAGTAGTATTACTGAGGAACACTACATGGTGTTGGGCGTAACGATCGCTTTAGAGGCAGGCAGTCAGGAACAGATCCGTGCTAAAATGGAAGAGTTAAAGGAAAAGCGTGTAGAGAAACAGCCTTTAGAATATCCGAGTGCAGGCAGTACCTTCAAAAGACCGGAGGGGTATTTTGCGGGAAAACTGATCATGGATGCAGGTCTGCGTGGATTTCAGGTCGGCGGTGCAGCAGTATCTGAAAAACACTGTGGATTTGTCATCAATAAAGAGAAGGCAACCGCATCCGATGTTTATCGGCTGATACAGGAAGTGCAGCAGGAAGTATACCGGCAGTTTGGTGTAAAGTTAGAAACAGAAGTAAAAATGGTGGGGGATTTCAGATGAAATTAGTCATTGTAACAGGAATGTCAGGAGCAGGAAAAGGTACGGCAGTCAAGATCATGGAAGACATGGGATATTACTGTGTTGACAATCTTCCGATTCCCTTAGTAGAAAAGTTTGTAGATTTTACCCTGCAATCGGAGGATGAGTTAGAAAAGGTGGCAGTCAGTATCGATATCCGTAACAGCAATGCACTGAGTGAATTAGAGGGAGTCTTAGAGCGTATCCGCCAAAAGGGTATTCGCTTTGAGATCCTGTTCTTAGAGGCAGATGATTCGGTTCTTGTCAAAAGATACAAAGAGACGAGAAGAAGCCATCCGCTTGCCGGAGGTGGAAGGATTGATAAAGGGATCGGACTCGAACGTAAAAAACTTGCTTTTTTAAAAGAGCAGGCAGATTATATCATCGATACCAGCCGTCTGCTGCAAAGAGAGTTAAAGGCAGAGCTTGAGAGGATTTTTGTAAGGGACGAGGATTACCGGAACTTATATATTACCGTACTGTCCTTCGGGTTCAAGTATGGAATTCCGACGGATTCAGACCTGGTATTCGATGTGCGTTTTCTGCCGAATCCATATTATGTGGAAGGACTCCGTCAGAAGACGGGAAACGATATCGAGATACAGGACTTTGTCATGCAGTACAAAGAGGCACATGAATTTTTGGACAAGTTAGAAGATATGATCAAGTTCCTGATCCCGAACTATGTGACGGAAGGAAAGACACAGTTAGTCATCAGTATTGGCTGTACGGGTGGCAAGCACCGCTCCGTTACACTTGCAAACGAACTATATGACCGGTTGAAAGAATGTTCCGGCTATGGGATCAAGATCGAGCACAGGGATATAGGAAAAGATGCGTTGAGAGGGAAATAGAAGATGTCATTTTCCGGTGAGGTAAAAAAAGAACTGACAGAGCATGTCAGCAAGAGCCGTCATTGCCAGTTGGCGGAGCTGGCGGCTTTTTTGAATTTTTCCGGTATTAAGGCAGGAATGGGGGAACACCGTTTTTTGTCCTTTGAATCGGAGAACGAAGAGCTGGTTAGAAAATACTTTACTTTAGTCAGAAAAACATATAATATTAAAGTATGTATTACGAACGTAGAGGAAGAGCAGATCACAGGCAATCTTTTTCATGAAGATCTGACGGTAAAGAGCCGTTATCTGCAAAATTCCTGCTGTAAGAGAGCATTTATCCGGGGGGCGTTTTTAACATCAGGTTCGATGAGTGATCCGGAAAAAGCCTATCATTTTGAAATTGTATGCGACAGTGAACAAAAGGCAGTGCAGTTACAGGAAATGATCAACAGCTTTGGGATGGATGCTAAGACGGTACAGCGAAAGAAGAATTATGTGGTATATCTGAAAGAGGGCGAACAGATCTCAGATATGCTGAATATCATGGAAGCGCCGATTTCCATGATGAAGTTTGAGAATATCCGTATTTTGAAAGAAATGCGTAACAGCGTGAACCGACAGGTCAATTGTGAGACGGCAAATATACATAAGACAGTGTCTGCGGCGGTACGGCAGTTAGAGGATATCCGTTATCTGCAAAAGACCGTGGGACTTGAACATCTGCCGGTGCAGCTTCGGGAAATCGCATATGTGCGTCTGGAGTACCCGGATGCAACCCTGAAGGAATTGGGAACTTATTTAGAACCGCCGGTTGGAAAATCAGGGGTTAACCATCGTCTGCGAAAAATCGAGGCAATGGCAGAAGATTTAAGAATGGCAGGAAAATAGAGGAAGAGATGAAAAAGTTACTTTTTGTAGTCAATGGACATTCTGGCAAGGGTCAGATCAAGAATAAACTGTTAGATATTATAGATATCATGATAAAAGAAGGATACCATGTTCAGGTGCATACGACACAGGAACGGGAAGATGCAACGAAGGTTGTCCGTGAACAGGCAAAATACTATGATCTTGTCGTGTGCAGCGGCGGTGACGGAACCTTGGATGAGGCAGTTACGGGAATGATGCAGAGTGAAGTGCGTACCCCGCTTGGTTATATCCCGGCAGGAAGTACAAACGATTTTGCCAATTCTCTGGAGATTCCAAAAGATATGATACAGGCAGCAAAGACTGCAGTATTGGGAGTGCCGTTTTCATGTGATGTGGGAGAGTTCAACGGAGACTACTTTATCTATGTTGCAGCTTTTGGGATTTTTACGGATGTATCTTATGCAACCAGCCAGGAGTTGAAAAATGCACTCGGTCATGTGGCATATATCTTAGAAGGAGCAAAAAGACTTTATACAATTAAAACCTATCATATGCGGGTAGAATATGATGGAAATGAGATAGAGGGCGATTTCCTGTTAGGAATGATCACGAACTCTACTTCTGTCGGTGGATTTAAGAATATGACAGGCAAAGATGTGAAGTTAGACGATGGCCTGTTTGAGGTCACACTGATCCATAAGCCGAAAAATATTATCGAGCTGAATACGATCATTGCCAGTCTGACGAATCTGAAGGATGAGACGGACCTGATCGATTCTTTCCGGGCAGACAGCGTAAAATTTTATTCCGAGGAAGAGATTCCGTGGACACTTGACGGAGAGTTTGGCGGTGACCACAAAGAGGTGCAGATCAAGGACCACTGCAAAGCGGTGGACATTATGATAAACGAGAAATAATCTATAGAATACTTGAATTTAACGAAAATTTCAGTATACTATAATTATAAATGTAAATGAGATTATGGAGGGCGATGTATGTTAGTATCAACAAAGAAAATGCTTGAAAAAGCGGAGAAAGAACACTATGCGGTAGCACAGATTAACATTAATAATCTGGAATGGACGAAGGCAGTATTAGAAGTATCTCAGGAATTAAATTCACCGGTGATCTTGGGAGTATCCGAAGGTGCCGGAAAATATATGGGTGGCTATAAGACTGTAGTAGGAATGGTAAAAGGAATGTTAGAGGAACTGAATATCACAGTACCGGTTTCCATTCACTTAGACCACGGCGGTTACGATGCCTGCATCAAATGCATCGAAGCCGGATTCCCTTCTATCATGTATGACGGCTCCCATGATTCCATTGAAGAGAATTTGAAAAAGACAAAAGAGATCGTAGAGATGGCTCATGCAAAAGGGATTACCGTAGAAGCAGAGGTAGGAGCGATCGGAGGAGAAGAGGACGGAAAACTTGCAGCAGGTGAGTGCGCAGATCCGGAAGAGTGCAGAGAAATTGCAGAGACAGGAATTGACCTGTTAGCAGCAGGAATCGGAAATATCCATGGAAAATATCCGGAGAACTGGGCAGGACTCAGCTTTGAGACTTTAGAGGCAGTCCGCAAGGCAACAGGACATCTCCCATTAGTACTTCATGGTGGTACAGGAATCCCGGAGGATATGGTAAAGAAATCCATCGACATGGGTGTATGTAAGATCAATGTCAATACAGAATGCCAGCTTGCATTTACGGCTGAGGTTCGTAAGTATATTGAAGAAGGAAAAGACTTAGTTGGTAAAGGATTTGACCCGCGTAAGTTATTAAAACCGGGTACAGAGGCAATTAAACAGACTGTCCGCGATAAGATGGAAATGTTTGGCTCCATTGGAAAAGCAGAATAAGCTCTTTGTTATATTTTACAAAAAAAGAAAGAAAAAGCAGAATTAATTGTAAAAAACAGAGAAGAAGAGAAAAAATAAAAAATTCTCTTGCAATTTCAAAACAATTGGGGTATCTTATTAGCAGAGATTAGAACAAGGGTGTTCCATATGAGTGGAGCGCCCTTTTTTACTGTTATAGGGAAATATAAAGTAATTGCCTATAAAGTAAAACACTCCGTGAGGATGTGGCTCTTTATTCTAATTACAAGACATAATAAAGAAAATACAAAAGCAGAAGCACTAGGGGATGCATTTGTAGAAAATGGTAAAGAAAGGATGTAAGGATATGGAAGAGAGAATGTTAGAAAAAACACCGGATTATTTCAATGTAACAGACATTTTTGGAGAAAACGTATTTAACGATTCCGTTATGCAGGAGCGTCTTCCGAAAAAGGTTTACAAGAAGTTGAGGGAAGTCATTGAAGAAGGAAAAGAACTTGATTTAGAGACTGCTGATGTAGTAGCACATGAGATGAAGGAATGGGCAATCGAAAAAGGTGCGACACACTACACACACTGGTTTCAGCCGTTAACCGGTGTCACAGCAGAAAAACATGATTCTTTTATTACCGCACCAATGCCGAATGGCAAAGTACTGATGAGCTTTTCCGGTAAGGAACTGATCAAAGGAGAGCCGGATGCATCTTCTTTCCCATCAGGAGGTTTAAGAGCGACATTTGAAGCAAGAGGATATACAGCATGGGATTGTACCTCACCGGCATTTGTACGTCAGGATGCAGCAGGTGCAACACTTTGTATTCCAACAGCATTTTGCTCCTATACAGGTGAGGCATTAGACCAGAAGACACCATTGCTTCGTTCTATGGCAGCAATCAATGAGCAGTCCTTACGTCTTTTAAGATTATTTGGAAATACAACATCTAAGAAAGTAACACCGTCCGTAGGACCGGAGCAGGAGTACTTCTTAGTAGATAAAGAAAAATACTTAAAGAGAAAAGACCTGATCTATGCAGGACGTACCTTATTCGGAGCACCACCGGCAAAAGGTCAGGAAATGGATGACCATTACTTCGGAGCTATCCGTGAGAGAATTGCTTCTTATATGAAAGATGTCAATAAAGAGCTCTGGAAACTGGGTGTATCCGCAAAGACACAGCATAACGAGGTTGCTCCGGCACAGCACGAGTTAGCACCGATCTATGCAGAAGCAAATATCGCAGTAGACCATAACCAGTTAGTTATGGAAACACTTAAAAAAGTAGCAGGCCGTCATGGATTATATTGTCTGTTAAATGAAAAACCATTTGCAGGCGTGAACGGTTCCGGTAAACATAATAACTGGTCACTGACCACAGACGATGGAATCAACCTGTTAGATCCGGGCGATACCCCACATGAGAACATCCAGTTCCTGTTAGTCTTATCCTGTATCTTAAAAGCAGTAGATGAGCATGCAGAATTACTTCGTGAGTCCGCAGCAGATGTTGGAAACGACCACAGATTAGGAGCAAACGAGGCACCGCCTGCAATCATCTCCATCTTCTTAGGAGCACAGTTAGAGGATGTGTTAAAACAGTTAATCAGCACAGGTGAAGCTACACATAGTATAGAAGGCGAAATGCTGAAAACCGGTGTGGCAACATTACCGGACTTCATGAAAGATGCAACTGACAGAAACAGAACCTCACCATTTGCATTTACAGGAAACAAATTCGAGTTCCGTATGGTAGGTTCTAAAGCATCCATCGCACAGCCAAACGTAGTATTAAATACCATCGTTGCAGAAGCATTTGCAGAAGTATGTGATACGCTTGAAAAAGCAGATGACTTCGATATGGCAGTACATGATCTGATCAAGAAAAATGTAACAGAGCATCAGAGAATCGTATTCAATGGAAACGGATACTCCGATGGATGGGTAGAGGAAGCAGAAAGACGTGGACTTCCAAACATCCGCTCTATGGTAGATGCCATTCCTTATCTGGCTACTGACAAATCTGTGGCTTTATTTGAGAGATTTGGTGTATTTACAAGAGCAGAGTTAGAGTCCCGTGTGGAAGTAGAGTATGAGACCTACGCAAAGACCATCAACATTGAAGCAAAAGCAATGATGAACATTGCAGGAAAACAGATTATTCCGGCAGTCATCAAATATGCAACCTCACTTGCAACCTCCGTTAATGCAGTTACTGCTGCATGTGGAGCAGATGTCAGCGTTCAGACAGAGCTGTTAACAGAGACCTCTACATTATTAGCAGAGGCACAGACAGCATTGAAGAAGCTGCATGAAGTAACAGAAAAAGCTGCTGCTATAGAAGAAGGCAGGGTACAGGCTGTTGCATACAGAGATGAGGTTAAGGTAGCAATGGATGAGCTTCGTGCACCGATCGACAAATTAGAGATGATCGTTGATAAGGATGTATGGCCAATGCCATCCTATGGAGATTTAATCTTTGAAGTATAATTAAAATTGAAAATGGAAGAAATAGAGTTATAAGCGTTATCAAAGGAGATAGCATAGAAGGTTAGAAAAATCTGACATTCGGTGTTGTCTCCTTTTTTATATTTATATCAGGAGAAAGAGGAGGAAGAAATTATGACAGATGAAATTATGAAAGTGATTAATGACAATGTCTACGGCGTCTGGTTTCTAATTGGTGCGGCATTAGTATTCTGGATGCAGGCAGGATTTGCAATGGTAGAGGCAGGTTTTACCAGAGCAAAGAACTCCGGAAATATCATTATGAAAAACTTAATGGATTTCTGTATTGGAACCGTAATGTGGTTCATCATCGGAGCATCTTTAATGCTTCCGGCAGCAGAAGGAAAAAGTGATATCTTAGGAATTCTCGGAACACCGGGATTTGGGGTATTCACAGACTATGCAAATTTCAGTTATTCGGGATTTGTATTTAACTTAGTATTCTGTGCAACAACAGCAACC
Organism: Maccoyibacter intestinihominis; assembly: GCF_040096355.1. NCBI lineage: Bacteria > Bacillati > Bacillota > Clostridia > Lachnospirales > Lachnospiraceae > Maccoyibacter > Maccoyibacter intestinihominis. The sequence goes on along the minus strand of NZ_JBBMEX010000010.1, from coordinate 37,440 downwards.
ATCGTATCAGGTGCGATGGCAGAAAGAACAAAATTCATAACGTATTGTATTTATTCAGCCGTTATTTCCGGTATCATCTATCCAATAGAAGCACACTGGACATGGGGCAATGGATTTTTAGTCAATATGGGATTCCATGATTATGCAGGTTCTAACTGTATCCATATGGTTGGTGGTATCTGTGCATTGATCGGTGCAGCATTCCTTGGACCTCGTATTGGAAAATTCAGTAAAGATAAAGATGGAAAAATTACAAAGGTTAACGCAATTCCGGGACACAACCTGGTTATCGGTTCCCTTGGTGTATTTATCCTCTGGCTTGGCTGGTATGGATTCAATGGTGCAGCAGCTACCGATGTTCCGACACTGGGATCTATCTTTTTAACAACAACCGTAGCTCCGGCAGTAGCAACTGTCGTATGTATGGCATTTACATGGATCAAATATGGAAAACCGGATGTATCGATGTGTCTGAACGCATCTTTAGCAGGACTGGTAGCAATTACCGCACCTTGTGATGTAACAGATTGTGTAGGAGCAGCAATTATTGGAGCAGTAGCAGGAATTTTAGTAGTCTTTGGTGTATGGTTTGTCGATAATGTACTTCATGTCGATGACCCGGTTGGAGCAGTCGCAGTACATATGTTTAACGGTATCTGGGGAACGATTGCAGTAGGTTTATTTGCAACATCTTCAGCACCGGGCTTTGAATTAGCAGGTATTAAAGAAGGTCTCTTCTATGGAGGCGGCTTCAAACAGTTAGGTTTACAGTTTGTAGGTATGTTCATTACCGCAGCTTGGACAATTGTTACAATTACGATCGTATTTATCGTATTAAAAAAGACCATCGGTCTTCGTGTTTCCGAAGAGGAAGAGATCACAGGTCTGGATGCAACAGAGCATGGACTTCCATCAGCATACGCAGGATTTGCAATTATGGATATCTCTGGTTCTACAATGGATGTCAATGAAAATACCGACCTTGGTGTGGCTGATTATGAAAGTGCATCAGAAACTCTGCGGAATGCAGCAGTTCCGGTTGCAGCAATGCCACATGAGCCGACAGGCATCTATAAAGTGGTTATTATTTCAAAACTGTCACGTTATGACAAGTTAAAGAAAGCCATGAATGAACTTGGTGTTACCGGTATGACCTGTACACAGGTTATGGGCTGTGGTGTGCAGAAAGGTTCCGGAGACCGTTACCGTGGTGCAGAGTTGGATGCAACACTCCTTCCAAAGATGAAGGTCGAAGTGGTGGTCAGCAAGATCCCGGTAGAGGATGTCATCGAATCCGCAAAGAAAGTACTTTATACAGGACATATAGGAGATGGAAAGATATTCGTATACAATGTAGAACAGGTAGTCAAAGTTCGTACAGGAGAAGCTGGAACGGCTGCTTTACAGGATGTAGAGTAAGCACAAATATGAGCTAATCTGGAAAGATTAGTATATCTAATCCCCTTAGTGTATATACATCAACAGAAAGAACCCCGACGGAAACGTCGGGGTTCTTTCTGTTCCTTGATGACCTATTATTGAATCATTTACTCGCCTTCTTCGGAAGGGTTTTCAAAGTCGTTATTGTTATCATCGTCATTCTTGTTATCATCAGAAGGAGTATCAGGATTGTTATTGTTATCCGGATTCTTGTTATCATCATTCGGATTGTCATTGTCATTCGTGTTATCTTTTTTGTCCTTTTTATCCTTCTTCTCATTCTTATCTAAGAAACCACCAATATTTTCGAGTGCATCGGTTGTATTCGTAGAAGCATTATGCACATCACAGGTAGAATTTGCAAGCTCATCGGAAAGAAGATATGGACCATCTCCGGAGTTTGCAGAACCGCCAATGATATAGATGTTCGTCTGCTTCGTTTCTTCCGGACAAAACTCATTTGCAATTTTCATAGATGCCGTACAGATTGTTGCACGAACATGGTGGTCGCAGATTTCCGTAGGAACGGTTCCTGATGCAAAATATTCGGTATAAACCTGATTGCCGCGTGGATCACAGTCACAGATGCCTGCAACGGCAAGTTTACCGGATTTCTTACATACGGTAGCAGTCTCAATGCCTTCCGGTTTTTCAAAATCACGGTATTCCAATCCTTCGTTCACACGCTGCATGACGGCTTTCCATACGTTTTTGGTATACCTTGTGCTCTTTAACGGAGAGTTGTCATCATATCCGCCCCAGACAACACAGGTATAATATGGAGAAAATCCTGCGAATAGAGAGTCACGGTTTTTCGTTGTAGTACCGGATTTTCCGGCTACCGGCATATTGCTGATATTCGCTGCAACACCGGTTCCCTGTGTCATAACATCTTTCATCGCAGAAGTGATCAGCCATGCGGTCGTATCTTTTAATACGGTATGTGTCTGAGGTGTATTATCAATCAGTACATTGCCGTCATGGTCAAGGATTTTTGTGAAAAATCTTGGTTTCGTATAAGTGCCGCCATTTGCGATCGTGGCATAGGCAGCCGTTAATTCTAAATTGTAGACACCTTTTGTCAGACCGCCGAGACAGAGTGACTGGGTGTTGTCCTCCGGTACAATGGTAGTAAAGCCAAAATCATCGAGGTAATCAAAACCTACCTGTGTGCCGATCTCGGTCAAAGTCTTTACCGTTACGACATTGATGGAATTTGTAATGGCTTCCCGGAGTGTGGTAAATCCACGGTAGTTATTGTCGTAGTTACGGAGTGAAGTTCCGTTTTCATAGGAATAAGGAGCATCATCCTGTACGGTTGCAAGTGTCATGCCGGCGGAATCCAATGCCGGAGCATAAGCGGCAAGGACTTTGTAAGTGGAACCCGGCTGTCTTGCAGTTGAAGTGGCACGGTTCAGGGTCTTACTTGCTGTCTTTTCACCACGGCCACCTACTAACGCTTTTACTTCGCCGGTGGACTGGTCGATCAGTGTCATCGCAGCCTGTGGCTGTAACGTATAAGAAACGGTTTCGCCGCCTTCCGGAATGGTATCGCCATCCTCTAACATCTCGTTTTTGTATTTTTCAATGGCAGCCTCAGCAGCTTCTTTGGAGGCAAAATGGATATTGTAGTTTTTGTCATTTGCCTGATAGTAAGAAAGCATGGTCTGCTCACTGTAGTTCTTATAAGTACCGTCTTTTTTCTGGATGGTCAGACGGTAGGAGAAAGAATACTCCGGATTTGCGCCGTAATTTGCTTCGTTGTTGACCTCTTCATCACAGATCTTTTGCAGGTTGCTGTCCTGTGTGGAATAAATGGTCAGCCCTCCACTGTAGAGTGCTTTGTATGCCTGTGTTTCCGTATAACCTTTTTCATCGATCAATGTCTGGATCACCTGATCTGTCAGCGCATCTACAAAATAGGAAGTGACGTTATCATCGGCAACCTCAAGGTTGGCAACCTGGATCCGGTCATAGACCTTATCCTTCATGGCTTCGTCATATTCCTTTTGAGAGATGTATTCCTGATCTAACATGTTTTTTAATACCTTGGCACGGCGCTTTTTATTCTGGTCAGGGTTGCTGACCGGATTATAACGGCTCGGATTCTGTGTGATCGCCGCAATGACGGCCGATTCTGAAATATTCAGTTCCGAAACATCCTTATTAAAGTAACGTCTGGATGCCGACTGGACACCAAGTGTATTCTGACCGAGGTTGATGGAGTTCAGATAGTTCTCTAAGATCCAGTCTTTGCTTACGGATTTTTCTAACTGTACGGCTAAGTACTGTTCCTGCAATTTACGCTCTAACTTGTCCGAAAAACTGGATTCGCTTGTCCAGCCTGTAAATACATTGTTCTTCAAAAGCTGCTGCGTGATCGTGGATGCACCTTCTGAAAAGTGAAAACCATGTGTGATACCACGGACTCCCGCGCGTAAAATACCCTGTAAGTCAATACCGTTATGATCGTAAAAACGCTCATCTTCAATTGCAACAAATGCATGCTGTAAATCTTTTGGAATCTCATCTATGGTCACATAGACACGGTTGGAGCCGGAAGCCACCAACGTTGCGATTTCATTTTCATTATTGTCTAATACCGTGGAGAGATATCCGGTCGGTGTAGCATCGATATCCTTAATGTCCGGTGCGGACTTGATAATGCCTCTTACCATATTGAAGACGGCGATCGCGCCGACCACAACTGCGATCAGAATGCAGATAAGAAATGTCTTTAAAAACATTACACGGAACCGTTTATGTGCCATCGACTGCTGGGAGGCTAAATCCTTCTCCTTTTTCGATGTGCGGTTCTTTCCATAGTTCATAACAGACCTCCTTTGTAATTAGTCTTAAACTATATTATGATACATTATACCAAAAAACGGCATAAGAATAAAGTATTAACTGATTTGCAGGCACTTTTCGGACAATTTGGTATTTACGGAAAATCAAAATACCGTTATAATGAGAGCAGAAAAACAGGAGAGAGATGACTATGGAGACAAATGGATACCGGGCTGTCTACAAAGGTGGACAGGGAGAGATCATAGAAAAAAAATCCAGATTTATTGCTACCGTACTTCCGATAGAAACGGAAGAAGAGGCATTGGAGTTTATCGCGAAGATGAAAAAGAAATACTGGGATGCAAGACACAACTGCTATGCCTATGCCATCGGCGAGCGTCAGGAGCTACAAAGATGTTCCGATGACGGAGAACCAAACGGTACCGCAGGCCGTCCGATGTTAGATGTGCTCCTGCATGAAGACATCCACAATACCGTAGTCGTGGTGACCCGTTATTTTGGCGGTGTACTTTTAGGAACCGGCGGACTGGTGCGGGCATATCAAAAGGCGACCCGGAGCGGATTGGAGTCCAGCGTTATTATAGAGAAGCAACGTGGCGTTTTTGGAAATATCGTAACCGATTATAATGGGATCGGAAAGATCCAGTATATATTAGCGCAGAACAATATCCCGATCGCAGACAGTATCTATGGAGAAAATGTCAGCATTCAGGTGGTCGTTCCGGCACAACAGCAGGAAAAGTTAGAAAAAGAACTGATCGAGGGTACGAATGGAAAAGCAGAGATCGACTGGGAAAAAGAGGTCGTTTTTGCAATTGTTGAAAAAGATTTAAAAATTTTTTAAAAAGTGCTTGACTTTTGGTAAAATCATCATGTATAATACCCATTGTTGACACGACATTGGCCCATCGCCAAATGGTAAGGCAACGGACTCTGACTCCGTCATTTCAAGGTTCGAATCCTTGTGGGCCAGTTTTGAAAGCACCATATGCAGATATGGTGCTTTTTTGCTCTATAGGAAATACCGTATTACATTAAAGCGTGAAAATTTGTATTTCCTATAGAGCAAAAAGCCCTTCGGGCGAAGATGCGCAGCTCGCTGAGGGGTAAGTAGCTGCGATGCAGCACCGCTCGCGCGCGGAACAAAAGCTGTGCTATAGAAGAAATTGGAGCGCGGAAGTGTGCGAAGCACACTTTTGTTCCTCTATAAGAAAAAATATGTTACATTAAAGTATGAAAGTTGTGTTTACTATAGAATTTCCTATAGAATAAAAAGCCCTTCGGGCGAAAGAGAGGACAGGCAATGTATCAGATGGATGCGCGTGTGCGCTATAGTGAAGTGGATGAAACGCATAGGATAAAACTGGAGTCTGTTCTGGATTACTTTCAGGACTGCTGTACCTTTCACTCCGAGGATGTCGGAGGCGGTCTCGAATTTTTAAAAGGGCAAAAGAGAGCGTGGCTGTTAGCTTCCTGGCAGATCGTCATAAAGGAATATCCGAAGTTGGGAGAGCAGATACGGATCATTGCAAATCCATATGCATTTAAGAATTTTTTCGGACACAGAAATCTGATGCTGCAGGATGAGCATGGAAAAGATTTAGTCTATGCAAATTCTAACTGGATATTTGTAAATACGGAAACCGGAAAACCGGTTCGGATCCCGGACGAGGTTGCAAATGCATATGAGTTAGGGGAACCTTATCCGATGGAATATGCTGCAAGAAAAATCCCAATGCCAAAGCATTTAGAAGCGAAAGAGCCGTTTGCGGTACACCGTTTTTGCATTGATTCTAACCATCATGTGAACAACGGCAAATATGTATTGATGGCAGAAGAATTTTTACCGGAGCAGTTTCTTGTGAGCGAGCTGAGGGTAGAATACAGAAAAGCAGCAGTGTTAGGCGATATCATGTATCCGTTTGTGGAAAATACAGAGGAGAAGATCGCGGTGGTGTTAGCGGACAAAGAAAAGAGCCCATATGCGATCATAGAATTTTTCGGAGGAAGAAATGATTAAATTAGGAGAATATCAGGAACTGATTGTTGTAAAAAAAGTAGAGTTTGGAGTATACTTAGCACAGAAACCGGAGGATGAGACACGCGTGCTGCTTCCGGCAAAGCAGGTGCCGCAGGAGGTAAAGATCGGTGATGTGCTGAAAGTGTTTTTATATAAAGACTCCAAAGACCGGCTGATCGCAACAACCAATACACCAAAATTACAACTGGAACAACTGGCAGTCTTAGAAGTGTTAGAAATCGGAAAGATCGGAGCCTTTTTAGACTGGGGCTTAGAAAAAGATCTGTTCTTACCGTTTAAAGAGATGACCAGAAAGGTCGAGCCGGGAGATGAGATCTTAGTCACACTTTATATTGATAAGAGCCGCAGACTCTGTGCGACCATGAAAGGGATCTACGATCTGCTGTCAAAAGAATCTCCTTATAAAGAGGGAGATACGGTACAGGGAAGAGTCTATGAGTTCAGTGATAATTTCGGAACTTTCATAGCCGTAGATGACCGGTACTCAGCCATGATTCCACGTCATGAGGATTGCAGTTTCTTGCGGATCGGTGATATCATAGAAGCGCGTGTGACAAAAGTAAAACCGGATGGAAAGCTGGATCTTACCATGCGGCAGAAAGCATATCTTCAGATGAACCCGGATGCAGAAAAAGTGTTAGAGATCATTGATGAATATGCGGGAGTTCTGCCATTTAACGACAAGGCTTCTCCGGAAGTCATCAAAAGAGAGACCGGACTTAGTAAAAATGCTTTTAAGCGGGCAGTCGGACATCTCTATAAAGAGCATAAGATTGAGATTACCGATAAGGTGATCCGAAAATTATAAATACAAAACAAAAGAAAGAAGGAATCACGATGAAAAAAGTAATCAGTACACAGAACGCTCCGGCAGCGATCGGACCGTACTCACAGGCAATTGAAGTGAATGGAATGGTATATACTTCCGGTGTGATCCCGGTAAATCCTGCAACCGGAGAGATCCCGGACGGTGCAGAAGCACAGGCCAGACAGGCAATGACGAGTCTTTCTAATTTATTAGAAGCAGCAGGAACTTCTATGGATAATGTGGTTAAAACAACAGTATTCATTAAAGAAATGAATGATTTTGGAACGATCAATGAGGTATACAAAGAATTCTTTACTACAGATTTCCCGGCAAGAAGCTGTGTGGAGGTAGCAAGACTTCCGAAAGATGTACTCTTAGAGATTGAAGCCGTAGCCGTAAAATAACAGGAGAACATATGACGACAAATAAAGGCGTAAACCGCACATTTCTCATTACTTTTCTGATCTATGTGGGCGGCAGTTTTTTATGGTCGCTGATAGGAAAACGTTTTGTGGACTCATTTTATGTAGATATTGCTGTTTCACAGCTCCTCGTATGTGTCCCGCCGTTTGTCTATCTGAAAATATCGGGGACGAAGACAGGGGAATTGATCCCCTATAAAAAAATCAGGATTTCCGATGCCCTTTTAGCGGTGGTTATGACGTATCTGTTTTACCCGCTGATGCTGGTCATGAATCTGCTGACGATGTTTTTTGTGGACAATACCTCAGCAGAGCTTGCGACAACAATGGGACAGGAGAATCTGTTCCTCAATATCCTGTTTGTGGCATTGCTGCCAGCCTTTGTGGAGGAGTTTGTGTTCCGCGGAGTCTTTTATCAGACCTACCGGAAGAGCAGCATGAAGGCAGCACTGGTGCTCAGCGGACTTCTGTTCGGCTGTATGCACATGAACTTTAACCAGTTCTTATATACCTGTGTCTTTGGCATGATCTTAGTCTTTATGATGGAAGCAACCGGAAGCATTGTGACTTCCATGATCTGTCATTTTTTACTGAATCTGAACGGAGTATTGCTCTCAGGACTCAATGGAAGTATCAGGAATGCGAGCGTGAGTGATGCCGTACAGCAGAGCAGTAATTTAGCAAGCCAGCCAAAGATCTTATTAGCAGGGCTTCTTGTATGGGGAGTGATCGCTGTGTTTACGACCGCAGGCGGCTGTGCCATCTGGGTTCATCTGGCAAGAAAAAATGGAAGACTGGAACTCATCCAACAGAAGATGAATGAGGCAAAGCGTGAAAGAATCATAACACCGACCCTTGTGATCGGAATGGTATTAGCAGTCGCATTTATGGTAGTCTTTGAGATTTTTTAAGAAAATTAAAGAGCCTGAAATAAAAAATTCTAAAATAAAAAGATTCTAAAACAAAAAAGCAGGAGCTGCGTGAATGCCGACTCCTGCTTTTTTATTTTGTACTAAACAGAAATATCAATGTTGCCGCCAATATGCGGGTTCACTGAACGTTCCATTGCCTGTATCATCGTGTCTCCGAGCTTCTGTGTGACATCAAGCTGTTTTCCTAAGATCGCAACACTGATATCAGAAGGAGATGTACTTGGGGAGATCTGACTCAATGCAATGTTATTAAGAGCTGTTACATCCATACTGGCACCACCTTTCGTCTATTGATAAGTTTATTGTACTTCGGAGGTGTGAAAAGTGCAATAAGTTTTGAAAAATAAAAGAGAAAAACAGAATCCCGAAGGCAGTGAAAGCCAAGAGAAAAATAAGCCTCAAAATAAGATGGAGGTTTTCCGGGAAAGATGATAAAATAGTTTTATATGATTAGGGTGTCAAAAGGCGTTTTCAAGTTTTTTGAGTGGCAACTTGCACAAAGCCGAGTCTATTTTGTTCCGTTGTACGAAAATAAGAAAATCTAAGTCTGCCTGAGTTAGGCTGTGCTGGAGTGACGTGTACGTCTTAAACGCCCCGTCCATGGGGTGTTAAGACTTTTGCTGCCGTCCATGGCAGCAAAACACTATACATTAGCAGGCAGACTAAGATTTACTAATTTTCTCCCAAAGTCACAAAAGTAGTCCCAGTTTTGTTCAAGTTGCCAGCCCCTAAGTTGTAAGCCGCCTTTTGACATCCTAATCTTTATAGGCAAAATGAAAAAGAAAGAGAGAAAAATATATGCTGTATGATGTAATTATAATAGGAAGTGGTCCGGCAGGTTTGAGTGCTGCGATTTATGCAGAGCGGGCAAAGTTAAAGACACTGGTATTAGAAAAAGCACCAATGAGCGGAGGACAGATCTTAAACACTTATGAAGTGGATAACTATCCGGGAATCCCTGGGGTCGGTGGATTTGATCTTGGAAGTAAATTCCGGGCGCATGCCGATGCCGTAGGATGTCAGTTTGTAACGGCAGAAGTGTTAGAGATTAAAAACGAAGCAGATCATAAGGTCATTGTGACAGATAAGGAAACTTATCAGACAAAGACGATCATATTAGCCAGTGGTGCGACACACCGGACCTTAGGTGTGCCGGGGGAAGAGGAACTCATGGGAATGGGAGTCTCTTATTGTGCCACCTGTGACGGAGCGTTTTTTAAAGGAAAGACAACGGCAGTAGTCGGAGGCGGAGATGTAGCGTTAGAGGATGCCCTGTTTTTAGCAAGACTCTGTAAAAAAGTGTATCTGATCCACAGAAGAGATGAATTCCGCGGGGCAAAGGTGTTGCAGGAACGGGTAAAGACAAGTGAGAACATCGAAATTCTCTGGGATACGGTTATTGAGCAGATTCAGGGAGAGGATCAGGTTGAGAGTCTTTCCTTATATAATAAGAAGACAGAGGAAAAGCAGGAACTTTCGGTCAACGGAGTATTTATAGCAGTGGGCATCCTGCCGAACACGGAAATGTATCGTGGCGTGGTGGATTTAGATGAAGCCGGTTATGTCATTGCCGGTGAAGATGGCGTGACAAGCTGTGCAGGGATTTTTGCGGCGGGAGATCTGCGTACCAAGCAGCTTCGGCAGGTCATTACAGCGGCTGCCGATGGGGCGAATGTTGTAACTTCTATCGAAAAATATCTGAATGAGCTGTAATTCTTTGTCGGGTTTTGTAAAGGAATAGGGTTGACAGTGTAGAAACGCTTTGATATAATGTTGTACGATAAATGTAATAAATTTGTAACAAAAGGTAAAGACTTATCAATAAATTGGAGGCACACATGAATCGTAACAGATTAAGAATACGAACATGCTGTTTAGCGGCAACAATAATGCTTGCAGGTTCCGGCAGTATGGCAGTTAACGCAGCTCCGGCAGCAGGATTATCCGACGAACTGAGTACAACAATCAGCAGTGTAACAAAAGAATCTACCGTAGCAGGTGGAACTCTTACATTTGCAAAAGCTGTTTCTGACAGCCAGAAAGCTGATGAGAATAAAGAAAATACAGACAATTCTTCCGAGGACAAGAGTGAGAAGGCAGAAAATGAGACTCCGGTTGTAAAATCAGAGTATGCAGATATCGCAATCGCACAGGTGGACAACTATGTAAATGTCCGCAGCACACCGGGCGAGGATGGAGAAGTCTTAGGAAAGCTCTATGACAAATCCGCAGCTACAGTGGAAGGCGAAGAGAACGGATGGTATAAGATTACATCCGGAAGTGTTACCGGTTATGTAAAGAAAGAATTCGTAGTAGTTGGTAACGAAGAGTTAGCAAGAGCCGTTGGAAGAAGAATGGCAAAGGTTAACACAGAGACTTTAAAAGTGCGTACAGATGCATCTACAGACGCACCTGTTTTAGGATTAGTACCGGGCGGAGATGATCTGACCGTTACAGAAGAGAGAGACGGCTGGGTAAAAGTCAGCGTAGAAGAGGGCGAAGGATTTGTATCTACAGATTATGTAAGCCTTTCTACAGAGTTTGTAAAAGCAGAGTCTAAAGCAGAAGAAGAAGCAAGACTTGCAAAAGAAGAGGCTGAAAGAAAAGCAGCAGAGGAAGCAGCGGCAGCAGCAGCCAGAAAAGCATCACAGCAGCAGAGCAGCGCACCGGCAGCAAGCAGTGCTCCGGCAAGAAGCTATGCACCACCTTCAGGCGGTAATGGAGCAGCAGTTGCAAGCTATGCAGGTCAGTTTGTTGGAAACCCATATGTATATGGTGGAACCAGCCTGACAAACGGAGCAGACTGTTCCGGATTCGTAATGAGCGTATATGCAGCATTTGGTGTATCACTTCCTCATTCCTCCAGTGCAATGAGAGGCGTAGGATATGAAGTAAGCCAGGCAGACATGCAGCCGGGTGACATCGTATGTTACAGTGGACACGTTGCAATTTATGTTGGAAACAATACCATCGTACATGCAAGTACACCGGAATCAGGTATCAAGTATACATCTCCGGCAGCATACCGCAGCATTATTACAGTAAGAAGAATTTTCTAAGAGTGAATATTTGAATATTGACAAAGCTGTCATTCTAAGGAATGGCAGCTTTTTTGCTTTATAAGATCAGGGTGTCAAAAGGTGGTTTCACATTTGTTGATTGGCAGGTTGCACAAAGCCGAGTCTTTTTTGTTCCGTTGTACGAAAATAAGAAAATCTAAGTCTGCCTGAGTCAGGTTGTGATGAAGTGACGTGTACGTTTTAAACGCCCCGTCCATGGGGCTTAAGACTTTTGCTGCCGTCCATGGCAGCAAAACACTATACATGAACAGGCAGACTAAGATTTACTAATTTTCTCCCAAAGTCACAAAAGCAGTCTCAGCTTTGTGCAAGGTACTAGCTGCTAAGCTATGAGTAGATTTTTGACACATTAATTTCTATAAGAAATGCTGTGTTGCGTTTAAGCATGGAAGTTGTACTTCCTGTAGAGTGGAAATGCTTCGTAAGGGGGCAGATGCGCAATGATAGGTAAGGGTGTTATGGAAATGTTTATATGACAGACTAACGATTATACAAGTTGCACAAATTCTACAAATTTCCGTAGAACTGGTGTCGTTTTTTGCAACCAGAGGAGAAAAAGTTATCAACATCGAAAAAGGTGGAAATATCGAAAAAAAGGAGTTATACACGAAGTTATAAACGTTATCCACAGAAAAAAAGCAAAAATTATAGGTTTACATAGCAAAAAAAGAGAACAGAGGTTTTGTACACAAATAATAAAGTTGATAAGTTTGTCAAAAAAAGGAGAAAAAGTCTTGACTTTTTTAAAGTAAAAATATTACGAAAGTTATCAGAAAATGTCAAAAATGTTTCGAAAATATACAGACGAATTTCGTCTTTGGACAGGCAAGGTTGAAATCTGACCTTGATTTTGTTATACTCATGTATATTATCTTGAAAAACAAAAAATAATAGGTGTAGTGATGAAGAAGAAGATACAGATATTGGGGATGAAGCTTGACAACTACTCCGTGCGGGAATCCATCCTGTTAGCGGAGAGTTATTTAAATGGAACATCCTTAAATGCAATTGAAGATATATCCATGAAGATGCTGATGGAGTCTGAGAACAATGAAATACTCGGACAGGCATTGCAGGAACTGGATATGACCATTATCGGTGAGAAAGAGATCCTTACGGCTGCGGAAGTGGAGACTCCACAGCGGCTGAAAGAGACGGTAGAACATGAATTTTTTCATGAGTTTATGAAGCGGATCGCGCGTAATCATAAGATTGTCTATATTTTAGGAGAAAAATCAGAGCAGATCAAAGCGCTGGTCGGATTCTTAAAGGAATATTATCCAAGGGTTACGGTTTCCGGTGTGTTTGCGTTAGAAGACTGTCCGGGAGATTACGAGAGTATTATTAATGAAGTAAACGGTGAGGCAGCAGATGTTGTGATCTCAGTGATCCCGTCTCCGCAGCAGGAAGAATTTTTAATGAACTATAAGAGCAAAATGTCGGCAAAGGTCTGGTACGGGATCGGAGAAGTGACCGGATTGTATTCTGACACGTTTTTGAAAAAAATTTTTCGGAAAATTTTTCATAAACATGTATTGCTCAAAAGAATAGAACAATATGAAAATGAAGATGAGGAGCGGAAGTGAAGATGAGGATTATGAACAGCCGTCCATGGTATGTGGATTATTTATTCATCTTTATGGGAACCGGGATCATGGCGCTTGCCATTCAGTGTATTTTTGAACCGATCGGACTGGTTACGGGAGGTTTTTCCGGTATAGCGATTATCATAAGAAAAATGACCGCCGGAATCGTAGAGGGCGGTGTCCCACTGTGGCTGACAAACCTTGCATTGAATGTTCCGGTGTTTATCGCAGCACTAATTATAAAAGGAAGAAAGTTCTTGGGCAGAACCGTGATCGGAACGGTTCTTCTGTCTTTCTGGCTTTATGTGATCCCACAGGTTGACTTAACGCAGGGAGATTATATGCTTTCTGCCGTATTTGGCGGCGTGATCACAGGAATCGGAATCGGATTTGTGTTGCTGGCAAAGGCAACGACCGGTGGAACCGATATGGTGTCAGCGCTGATCCAGAAATATGTGCGTCACTATTCCGTGGTACAGATCTTGCAGGTCATTGACGGAATGGTCGTTTTGGCAGGACTTTATGTATTCGGTCTTAAACCGGCACTTTATGCGATTGTGGCAATTTTTATCACCTCGAAAGTTTCCGACGCACTGATGGAAGGTATGAAATATTCCAAGGCTGCGTTCATTATTACAGACTGCTATAAAGAAATTGCAGATGCGATCATGACACAGTTAGACCGTGGACTGACCGGTCTGGATGCGACGGGAATGTATTCAGGCGATAAGAAGACCGTGCTCTATTGTGTGGTTGCTAAAAAAGAGATCGTGGAGCTTAAGGACATCGTGGCGAAGATCGATCCGAAGGCATTTGTGATTGTGACGGATGCGCGCGAGGTCTTTGGAGAGGGTTTTTTGGAAAATTAGCATAAGAAAAACGAGATTTACTCTTTATTTTTTTGACGTTTTGCATTAAAATATAAAAAGAGAAAGCCGTTTTTGTGAAAAATCACAAAGAATTATTGTGAAATTTGCATAGTGGCAAAAGGAGAGAAGGGGCGTAGGCATATGATTTCAAATCAAATATTACAGAGCACAATAGATGGATTAAAAGGAATCACGCGTGTGGATTTATGCATTATCGATACGGAGGGAAAAGTTCTGGCAACTACGTTTCCGGATGCGGACAAATACATTGGTCCGGCAGCGGCTTTCGTGGAATCTCCGGCAGACAGCCAGGTAGTACAGGGATGTCAGTTCTTTAAAGTGTTCGATGAGCATCAGTTAGAGTACATCTTGTTGGCAAATGGTGACAGCGATGATGTATTTATGATTGGAAAGATTGCAAGTTTTCAGGTGCAGAATCTTTTAGTAGCATATAAAGAGCGTTTTGATAAGGATAATTTTATCAAGAATCTGCTTTTAGACAATCTGCTTCTGGTAGATATATACAACCGTGCCAAGAAACTACATATTGATACTGAGGTACGACGTGTGGTATTTATAATAGAGACCAACCGCGAGAAGGATGGCAATGAGTTAGAGAAGGTCAGAAGCCTTTTTGGTGGAAAATCCAAGGATTTTGTAACCGAGGTAGATGAGAAGAACATCATACTGGTCAAAGAACTGGCTGACAATGAGAGCTATGATGATCTGAAAAAGACGGCAGATGTGATCTTAAGTCTTTTCCCGACAGATGCAAATCACAGCATCCATATTGCATATGGTACGATCGTTAATGAGATCAAAGAGGTATCACGTTCTTATAAAGAAGCGAGAATGGCATTGGATGTAGGTAAGATTTTCTTTGAAGAAAAAGAAGTCATTGCATATTCGGCACTTGGAATCGGAAGATTGATCTATCAGCTTCCAATTCCACTGTGTAAAATGTTTATCAAAGAGATCTTCGATGGAAAATCCCCGGATGATTTTGACGAGGAGACATTGACGACGATCAACAAGTTCTTTGAGAACAGCCTGAATGTGTCTGAGACCTCCAGACAGCTCTATATTCATCGTAATACCTTAGTTTACCGGTTGGATAAATTACAAAAGAGTACCAGATTGGACTTGCGCGTCTTTGAAGATGCGATCACATTTAAGATTGCCCTGATGGTAGTAAAATATATGAAGTATATGGAGTCTTTAGATTACTAGAAGTTTAGGAGGCACACATGATTAAGCTCGAACATGTCAGTAAGGCATATTCTGCAGGAATACCGGCATTGAATGATGTCAGTCTGCATATAAAAGAGGGCGAGTTTGTGTTCGTAGTCGGAGAGAGTGGTTCCGGTAAATCCACCTTTATCCGTCTGCTGTTAAAAGAACTTGAGCCGACCTCGGGAAAAATCTTCATTAATGGTCAGGAAATTAACCGGTTAAAGAGAAAACAGATTCCGAAACTCCGCCGGAAC
This sequence comes from Maccoyibacter intestinihominis, assembly GCF_040096355.1. Lineage (NCBI taxonomy): Bacteria > Bacillati > Bacillota > Clostridia > Lachnospirales > Lachnospiraceae > Maccoyibacter > Maccoyibacter intestinihominis. Next base: position 21,964 of record NZ_JBBMEX010000010.1, on the reverse strand, counting down.
ATCGGTGTTGTATTTCAGGATTTCCGTTTGCTGAGAGACCGGAACGTATATGAAAATGTTGCTTTTGCACAGCGTGTCATTGGCACAAGTACCAAAACGATCCGCAGCAGAGTACCACAGATGCTTTCCATGGTGGGACTTGCAGCAAAATATAAATCCCTGCCAAGGCAGCTTTCCGGTGGAGAGCAGCAAAGGGTAGCGATTGCGAGAGCGTTGGTCAATGAGCCAAAGATCCTGTTAGCAGATGAGCCGACCGGAAATCTGGATGAGAACAATGCATGGGAGATCATGAAGCTCTTAGAAGAGATTAACGAAAGAGGAACAACCGTCGTTGTGGTCACACACAATCTGGATATTGTAAAGGCGATGAAAAAGCGTGTAATTACCATGCGGAAAGGCGTCGTAATCAGCGATGAAGATTTAGGTGGCACAAATGAGATTTAGTACATTTCTTTATTCCGTAAAACAGGGAATGAAAAATATCGGGAGAAATAAGATGTTCTCCTTAGCTTCCATTGCGACAATGGCAGCATGTATTTTTCTGTTTGGTATCTTCTTTTCTGTTGTGACCAATTTTAAGACCATGGTCAAGACGGCAGAAGAGGGAGTCGCTGTTACCGTGTTTTTTGAAAAAGGCATAGAACAGGACAAAATAGATGAGATTGGAAAAGAGATCAAAAAACGTCCGGAGGTAGCAAAGTATGATTTTGTATCTGCGGATGAGGCATGGAAGGATTTCCAGAAGGAATACTTTAAAGGCAACAAAGAAGCAGCCGAAGGTTTTGAAGAAGATAACCCGCTTGCAAATTCCTCACATTATGAGATTTATCTCAATGATGTGTCTATGCAAAAGGCACTGGTTACTTATTTGAAGGGCTTAGACGGCGTGCGTGAGGTACATCAGTCAGAGGTGGCAGCAAATACTCTGTCAGATCTGAATTCTCTGATCGGATATATTTCAGCAGGCATTATTCTGATTCTCATTGCTGTTGCAGTGTTCCTGATCAGTAACACTATACGAACGGGTATCTCCGTAAGGCGGGAAGAGATTGCGATCATGAAGCTGATCGGAGCGACGGACTATTTTGTCCGGGCACCATTTATCGTAGAGGGTGTAATGATCGGACTGATCGGTTCCGTGTTACCGCTGATCTTACTTTACTTCGTATACAGCAGTGTTATTACTTATGTTTCGGAGAAGTTTGTATTTTTAAGCAGTATGCTGAATTTCCTTCCGGTAGGACAGGTATTCCGTGTATTGGTTCCGGTAGCGTTGCTGTTAGGTGTCGGCATCGGATTTCTTGGAAGCCGCGTAACAACAAAGAGACATTTGAACGTGTAAATTTGTCCCAATAGGGTGTGATGCTCTATTGGGATGTTTTGATAATATAGGGAAAATACCATGAAAAACAGACTTAAAATCATTACAGCCATCATGCTGACACTTATTTTCTGTATGCAGCCGGTTTGCAATGTTCAGGCAACAGAAGAAAGTAATTTAAGCGAAGCGCAGCAGGAGAAGAAGACGTTAGAAAACGATCTGCAAAAGGCAAAAGAATTGATCGATTCGCTCAAAGGCTCAAAAGAAGACATCCAAAGCGAGGTTGAGAAATTAGATAAGCAGTTAAATGAGATTTCCGGTAAGGTCAAAGAATTAGAGAGCCGGCTTTCGAAAAAACGTCAGGAGATTGCCGATACGGAGAGTGCGTTAAATAAAGCGAAGGAACAGGAAAAGAAGCAGTATCGGAATATGAAGAAACGGATCCAGTTCATGTATGAGAACGGACAGACCTCTTATGTGGAAATGCTTCTTTCTGCGGATAGTTTTACGGATTTTTTAAATGCGGTGGAGTATATCACACAGATTTCACAATATGACCGTAAAATGTTAAAGGAATATCAGAACATGCAGGTGACCATAGCGGATACGCAAAAGACACTGGAGACCGATTATGCTTCACTGCAATCCCTGCAGGCAAAGGTGCAGGAGGAAAAACAGGCAGTTGCAGCCTTAGAGTCGGCAAAAAAAGGGGAACTGAATGATGTTGCGGATGATCTGACAGATGCACAGACTGTTGCAAAAGCATATGAGGCAGAGATTCAGGCACAAAATGAAGTGATCGCACAGATTCAGGCAGCCCAGAAGAGGGCAGCAGAACAGCAGGCGGCGCAACAACAGGCACAGGCGGCAGAAGAAAATCAGGGTGCGACAGATGCAGCCGGAGAAAATCAGAATACTGCCCAGAACACCACACCATCCGGGAACGGACAGTCCACCGGAAGTATGATGTGGCCATGCCCAAGCAGCAAAAGGGTGACCAGTGATTACGGACCGCGTACCTCCCCGACAAATGGAGCGTCCTCGAACCACAAAGGCATTGATATCGGTGCGGCTTATGGAGCAGATATTGTGGCAGCGGACGGAGGAACGGTGTTAGTAGCGACTTACAGCAGCAGTGGCGGTAATTATGTGATCATTGATCATGGCGGCGGATTGTGTACCGTGTATATGCATGCATCTTCTTTAACAGTGTCGGCAGGGCAGACCGTGTCGAAAGGACAGGTTATTGCAAAAGTAGGAAGCACCGGTATCTCAACCGGAAATCATCTGCATTTTGGCGTAACACTGAACGGTGTCTATGTAAGTCCATGGGGATATGTAAGTTAGGCGTAAGTACTGACCGTTAAAAAGCAGACATATACTTTTGTAAAAAAGAGAAGCTGTGAAAAAATAGCGGAACACGGAAAGGAACAGGTATGATAGAAGAAAAGGAACAGATCGAAGAAGTGAAAGAACTTCCTGAGGCAGACGAACAAAAAAGAAGTTTTAAACGGGGGATCCGGGCAGGAATAGCCGTGGGTGTTGCCATTGTATTGGTCCTGATGCTCATTATTACGGTAGCAGTAAGAAATCATTATATGGTAAGTTTTATTAATAAAAAAGCAGCGGATTCACAGGATGTCTTAGATGCAGAGTCGGAATCGAAGATCAAAGAGCTGTTAGGACAGATCGATCTGTATTATTATAAAGACACCGACAAGGCGGATCTGACAGACGGACTGTATAAGGGATTGTTTGAAGGTTTAGGAGATTCTTATTCCGTTTACTATACCAAAGAAGAATATGAATCCATGATGGCATCAACCAGTGGTACTTACTTTGGAATCGGAGCTGTTTTAAGTCAGGATGTAAAAACAATGCAGGTCAGCATCCTTCATGTATATGAAAACACACCGGCAGAAAAAGCGGGGTTAAAAGATGGGGATGTGATCGTGAAAGTAGAGGACATCAATGCAGCAGAAATGGAACTGTCCGAACTGGTGACGCATATCCGTGGCGACAAAGGTACAACGGTACATATGCAGATCGCCAGAGAAGGTGAAGCGGACTATCTTGAGCTTGATATTGAAAGAGATAAAGTAGAGGTTCCGACCGTTACATCTGAAATGTTAGACAATCATATCGGATATATTGCAATCACAGAATTTGCAGAGCCGACCGAGGAACAGTTTATGCAGGCTGTCAACTCTTTGAAAGATCAGGGAATGGAATCAGTAATTATAGACTTGCGTGACAATCCGGGCGGATACCTGACGGCAGTCACAGAGATTTTAGATGATATCCTCCCGGAAGGTCTGACTGTTTATACAGAAGATAAGTATGGAAACCGGCAGAATTATACCTCGGATGAAGAGCACAAGATGGACTATCCGATGGCAGTGCTGGTAAATGAGAACAGTGCAAGTGCATCTGAGATTTTTGCGGGTGCAATTAAAGATTATCAATATGGAACTTTGATCGGCACAAAAACATTTGGAAAAGGAATCGTACAGAGTGTACGCCAGTTATCCGATGGCAGTGCCATTAAACTGACCACAGCAAAGTACTACACACCAAAAGGGAACTATATCCATGAAGTGGGAATTGAACCGGATGTGGAATTAGAATATGAATATACCGGTGATAAAAATGCCGATTATGATAAGGCATATGATAATCAGATTCAAAAGGCAATAGAAATATTGAATAATAAATAATTTTTATGAAAGAAGGTGGCATGTTGGTAGAATTAGACCAGTTCAAAGCAGAATTGAACAATTACAAAGAACCATTATGTGAAGTGAGGGATTCACTTTGACTTAGCAAATAAGGAAAAGCGGATCGAAGAACTCGAAAGAGAAATGGAGGCTCCAAACTTCTGGGATGATACAGAGACTTCCCAAAAGAAGATGAAGGAGTTAAAAAGTTACAAAGATGATGTAGAGGTATATCGTCAGTTAGAAACAAGCTATGAAGACATAGAGACTTTGATCGAAATGGGCTATGAAGAAAATGATGCTTCGATCATTCCTGAGATCGAAGAGGAACTAAACAGTCTGAAAGAAAGTTATGAGCAGCTTCGTATCAAAACACTGCTATCCGGCGAGTATGACCACAATGATGCAATCCTCTCCCTGCATGCAGGGGCAGGCGGAACAGAGTCTTGTGACTGGGCAGCAATGCTCTTTCGAATGTACAGCAGGTGGGCTTCGGATAAAGGATATCAGTTAGAAGTACTGGATTCCTTAGATGGAGATGAAGCCGGAATTAAGTCGATCACCTTCCAGATCAGTGGAGAAAACGCATACGGCTATCTGAAATCTGAAAAAGGAGTGCACAGACTGGTACGCATTTCGCCGTTTAACGCGGCAGGAAAACGTCAGACTTCCTTTGTTTCCTGCGATGTAATGCCGGATATAGAGGACAACATAGACATTGAGATCGCAGACGATGATATCCGGATCGATACCTATCGTTCTTCCGGTGCGGGTGGACAGCACATCAACAAGACTTCCTCGGCAATCCGTATTACACATCTACCGACAGGAATCGTAGTGCAGTGTCAGAATGAACGCTCCCAGCATATGAACAAGGATAAGGCTATGCAGATGTTAAAAGCAAAGCTGTATCTGTTAAAGCAGGAAGAGAATGCAAAAAAAGCAGCGGACATCCGTGGAGATGTTACCGAAATCGGCTGGGGCAACCAGATCCGTTCCTATGTATTGCAGCCGTATACTATGGTAAAGGATCATCGGACAAATGAAGAAACAGGAAATGCCGACAGTGTGTTAGATGGTAAGATCGATATTTTTATTAATGCATATCTGAAGTATGTGGCACAGAAAGGTGTGAAGTAGGAGCATTTATTTTGATGAAACTCTCTATGAAACCTGAGGCGTGTTAGGAAGAGGGAATGTTCAGCGAGCTCCTGCCAATGATTCCAAGTTTCCTTGTGCTGGGCATTCCGATGAACCTCCCCCAAAGCAGGAATCGTGTTCGCCAGAGGGCTCCACGCTTCCGGGAGTTTCATCTCCATAGCACAAAAAGAAACTCTTCATCATTGGTGGGAGCTCGCTGGGATATACGCTTTCTAAGACAGTTGGGGGAGATTTCCCAAGATCATTTACAGAGAAAATGAGGAAGAGTTAAATAAAAGGTGTCACTCAAAAGAATGAGTGGCATTTTTTGTTTTAGAAATCTCCAGATATGCACAATGCCGCCTCCCCGACTGTTCCCACAGACAGTTGCGAGGCTTCCGTCGTGAGGAGCACACTGCCGCTCATGTTTTGTGTCTGTTTGAGCCCGTAGGGCGAGTTGCACAAAACATGAGCAAAAAGGCGTGTGAGACGAACAGGAAACGCAGCATGTCTGTGGGAATAGCCGGGGAAGCAGTATCATGTACCTCAAAAAATACGAAAAACCAGTTGCAATCCACTAACAAAATATGCTATTATCTTTCTTACGAGCACAAATGTATTTCTGACGCAAACACAGGAGGTCAAATCAGACAATGGAAGAGAAAACCTCATACTTTGTTTTAAAAGAAAAAGCAGTCCCGGATGTACTGCTTAGAGTAGTCGAAGCAAAGAGACTGCTGGAATCAGAAAAAGTCGCATCTGTGCAGGAAGCTGCAGAGCGAGTAGGTATCAGCAGGAGTTCTTTTTACAAATATAAAGATGATATTTTTCCTTTCCATGAAAACAGTAAAGGAAAGACCATCACGATGGTTCTTCAGATGGATGATGAGCCGGGGCTTTTGTCTGTCGTACTCCGGACCGTGGCAGAATATCATGCCAATATATTGACGATACATCAGAGTATTCCGGTCAATGGGATCGCATCCTTAACATTGAGTGTGGATGTGCTGCCGGAAACCGGTGATGTTGCGGCAATGACACGGACAATGGAGGAGCATGAAGGAATCCATTATTTAAAAATATTAGCTAGGGAGTGATTCGATGATTAAAATTGCAGTATTAGGATATGGAACTATTGGTTCCGGTGTGGTAGAAGTTTTAGAGACAAACCGTGAACATATCACACAGACCGCAGGTCAGGAGATTGAAGTAAAATATGTTTTGGATTTAAGAGATTTCCCGGGAGATCCGATCCAGGAAAAAATCGTACACGATTATGAAATTATCAAAAATGATCCGGAGATTCAGATCGTTGTAGAGGCAATGGGTGGCGTAGAGCCGGCATATACTTTTGTAAAAGGCGCATTACTAGAAGGCAAGCACGTTGCAACATCCAATAAGGCATTGGTTGCAAAACATGGTGCAGAGCTTTTAGAGATTGCAAAAGAAAGAGAGATCAACTTCTTGTTTGAAGCAAGTGTAGGTGGTGGAATCCCGATCATCCGTCCGTTAGTAACTTCACTGACAGCCGATATCGTAGAAGAAATTACAGGAATCCTGAATGGAACCACGAACTATATGCTTACCAAAATGAGTACCGAGGGTTCCGATTATAATGAAGTGTTAAAGGACGCACAGGCAAAAGGATACGCAGAGGCAGATCCGACAGCAGATGTAGAAGGTTATGATGCATGTCGTAAGATTGCAATTTTAACATCCTTAGTATGTGGAAAAACCGTAGATTTTGAAGAAATACATACTGAAGGAATTTCTAAGATCACACCGGAAGACATCGCGTATGCAAAAGCAATGGGACGTTCCATCAAGTTATTAGCAACCAGTCGTGGAGACGGAAACGGATATTATGCAATGGTAGCACCGTTTATGTTAGGAGAAGATCATCCGTTAAATAATGTCAACGGAGTGTTCAATGCCATTTTTGTACATGGAAACATGTTAGGAGATGCGATGTTCTATGGAAGCGGAGCAGGAAAACTCCCAACCGCAAGTGCAGTAGCAGCAGATATCGTAGACATAGCAAAGCATTTAAAACGCAATATCATGATCACCTACAGTGCTGAAAAAATGAACCTGTTGGATTATAAACAGGCAGAATACGCATACTTTGTCAGAACGACAGACAGCGAAGAACAGGTCAAAGCCGTTTTCGACAATCCGGCACTGATCAAGATCAAAGAAGTGACAGGCGAGACAGCATTTGTAACAGCAAAAATGAAAGAAGAAACATATTTAGAAAAAGCAAAACAGCTTAGCGGCATCAAACAGATGATCCGTGTAGATTAGGAGGCAGTTTTTGTGAAATATATTGTAGTGTTAGGTGATGGAATGGCAGATCAGCCAATTCCGGAATTAGGAGATAAGACACCATTAGAGTATGCAAAGACACCCATGATGGACAGTCTTGCACAATTAGGAGAAATCGGAATGGTCCATACGATCCCGGATGGAATGAAACCGGGAAGTGATACGGCAAATCTTTCCGTATTAGGCTACAATCCGAGAAAATACTATTCCGGACGTTCTCCGTTAGAGGCATTGAGTATTGGTGCACCAATGAAAGATACCGATATTGCACTGCGCTGCAATTTGGTAACACTTTCTGAGGACGAAGATACCTATGAAGAAAGAACCATCATCGATCATAGTTCCGATGAGATCAGCACAGAGGATGCGGCAATTTTATTAGAAGCAGTAAAAAGAGAATTGCAGACAGAACAGTATCAGTTCTATGTAGGAACCAGCTACCGCCATTTGCTCATCTGGGATAAAGGCGAGGTTGTGGATTTAGTGCAGCCACATGATATTTTAGGACAAAAGATTGGCGACAAGCTGCCGGAAGATCAGGATTTAAGAGAGATGATGAAAAAAAGCTATGACATCTTAGTCAATCATCCGATCAATGTAGAGCGTAGAAAAAAAGGACTTCATCCGGCGAACTCCTGCTGGTTCTGGGGAGCCGGCACAAAACCGTCACTGTCTTCATTTGAGGAAAAGACAGGAAAGAGCGGAGCCATGATCTCAGCAGTAGACCTGTTAAAAGGAATTGCGGTTGGTGCATCCATGAAAGTCATTACGGTAGAAGGAGCCAATGGCGGACTTCATACCAATTATGAAGGAAAAGCAGAGGCAGCCGTAAAAGTGCTGACCGAAGACGGATACGATTTTGTATACGTTCATGTAGAAGCTCCTGACGAAATGGGACATCAGGGCAGTGTAGAAAAGAAAGTCAAAGCAATAGAGAACTTAGATGAACGTGTCATCCGCCCGATCGTACAGGGAATGGGAGATGCAGGAGAAGATTACAGACTTTTGGTACTTCCGGATCATCCGACACCAATCTGTATCCGTACACATACCGCGGACAATGTTCCGTATCTGCTATATGACAGCAGAAAAGAAGAACATCATACCTATCATTACAATGAAAAAGAAGCAGCCGAGACTGGAATTTTAAAAGAGGAAGGTCATAAGCTGATAGATGAACTTTTTTCATAGTAGCGAAGGGTTTAGAATAAGATGTAAAACATCTAGGAGGAAGTTATGCTGATAGTTAAGAAGTTCGGCGGAAGTTCAGTCGCCGACAAAGAAAGAATTCTCAACGTTGCAGAGAGATGTGTAGAAGAGTATAAAAAGGGCAATGATGTTGTCGTAGTACTTTCTGCAATGGGCAAAACAACAGACCATCTGATTGATATGGCACATGATATCAATCCAAATCCGTCCAAAAGAGAGATGGATATGCTTTTAGCAACCGGAGAACAGACATCCGTAGCACTGATGTCTATGGCGATGGCAACCCTTGGAGTTCCATCTGTTTCTCTGAATGCATTTCAGGTAGCAATGCATACCTCATCCAGTTATGGAAATGCAAGATTTAAAAGAATCGATTCCGACAGGATCCGTCATGAATTAGACAATAAGAAAATTGTCATTGTTACAGGATTCCAGGGAGTCAACAAATATGATGACATTACCACATTAGGTCGTGGCGGTTCCGATACAACAGCCGTTGCACTTGCCGCAGCACTGCATGCAGATGCCTGTGAGATCTATACAGACGTAGAAGGTGTTTACACAGCAGACCCAAGAGTTGTGCCAAATGCAAAGAAAATGAAAGAGATCACATACGACGAGATGTTAGAACTTGCAACCCTCGGAGCAAAAGTATTGCATAACCGTTCCGTGGAGATGGCAAAAAAATATGGAGTACAGTTAGTTGTTCGTTCCAGTCTCAACAGAGCAGAAGGAACAGTGGTGAAGGAGGACGTAGACGTGGAAAGTATGCTTGTTAGCGGAGTAGCTGTAGATAAAAATGCAGCCAGAGTTGCATTAATCGGATTAAAGGATGAGCCGGGAATTGCATTTAAAGTATTTGATTTATTAGGAAAGAAAAACATCAATGTAGACGTAATTTTACAGTCCATCGGACGTGATGGTACAAAGGATATTTCCTTTACCGTTGCAAGAGATGATGTAGCAGAAGTAGAAAAAATCTTAGAGGCAAACAGAACCAGACTGACTTTTGAAAAATTAGAGACAGACACAACGGTTGCCAAAGTATCCGTGGTCGGTGCAGGAATGCAGTCTAATGCAGGAGTTGCAGGAATGATGTTTGAGGCACTTTATAATGTCGGAGTCAATATCCGCATGATTGCTACTTCAGAGATCAGAATCACCGTATTAATCGATGAGGCAGATGTAGATACTGCAACAAAAGCAGTACATGACAAATTTATCGAGGACTAAGAGATATAGAACTATAAAAGAACCTGAAAAGAGGAGTTGCACATAGCTGATTTACATCAGCTATGTGCAGCTCCTTTTACGTCCTGAACATCCAGATAAAAACTTACCATGGTCTGCTGCATATAAGGCATCAGCCACAATAAACCAATACCACAGCTTAAAACAGCCAGCAGATAAAAACCGATGAAACTAAGCTGCAAGTAAAGCAGGCGAAGTTTGTTGCCCTCCATAAGTTCCTTGCTTCTGCGGAAGGTACTGCGAATCGGAGCATCCGGGTTGTCCACAAGCATAAAAAATACCAGTGAGCACTGTAAAGCAATACGGATATCAATAATCATACCGGCTAATAGAACAATGACTGCCAGCCCGGTAATTGGAGCTGAATTTGCAAACAGCGACAGAGCCAAGGCAAGCAGAATACCGCCCGGTAAAACAGCCGGAATCATATACAGCATTAGAAGCAGGTAGGCACCTACAATTTTTTGCGGATGAGCACGGAAACTAAAGAAAATATCAGAAAACTGATAAGGTTGTCTGGTTGCGATATTTAAATGAAGTCGTAACTGACCACAGGTTAAAATCAACTGAAGCACAGTAATAATAATAGAAGCCAGATAATAAATTGTCTTTTGTGATGCACCGCCGTGACTGGCGTTATCTGCAAAAGGATAGAGTAAAGCAGACGGAATCAATGAGACAGTAATCATGGCTAACATAGCCACGCCGTATTTGCCGCTCAGATTCTCGCGAGCAGTCCTCTTAAGTTCAGCAGATGATGTTTTCATAGTAGTAAATCTCCCTTTCTAACCTCAGACTGCAACGTCAAAATTTGCCCCCGGAAGGATGGTTGCATCTGCGGCCTTTCTGTTTTTCTGGTATGGGTTATCCTCATTCGGATAGCGGATAGCAGTATTCGTTGTTCCGCCTGAAACATAAGTTTTTCCACATTCCGGACACACAGAGGTGTGGATGGAAACAGAGGCATAAACCACGGTGCCGTTTTTTTGTGCGGCTTTATCGTAAGCATTTGAAACATGTTCGCCCTCATGGGCACGGACTCTTCCGGCAGCAGCCTGTGGAGAAATATGGGCAGCCGATTTAAAAGAAACCATTTCATCGGAACCGTCCTGATATTTACGGTTTTTACAGGTCTGGCATTCTTCGCTGGAAGAAACGGCAGAATCTTTTTCGGCACGGTCATTTCCTAAAGCATAAGGATAAATTTTATAATCGTTATAAGCATCTGAAACATTTCCGATCATCATAAAATCCACACTCCTTTCGTTCAACTTAAATCATATCTGAAGAAGATGGTGAGTTTATCTGATAGTATTTTAAAAAGTTTTCAAATCCACCAAATTCATCAATGATCACAACACGGAAAGCTACAAGAATGATAAGGACTGTCAGTACAAGACCAATAATCCCGAGAATAACAGCAACCTTACCTTTGGTATCCATGGTCATTTCCCCGCCTTTGGACAACAGACCGAAAATAATGGCAAGCGGTCCGCAGATCAGACTCGTAAATACAAAGTATGGAGTCAGAGCAGCGATGAGTCCCAATACAAATCCTGCGGTCGCAAAAGACTGGGAACGTTTATCATGGTAAAGGTTGTAATTCTCATGAAAAGAGTTTTCCGGTTCTGATTGAAATCCATAGTTATTCATAAAAGAACCTCCAGATCTATTCGTTTTTTCTTATTATATCATTGGGAAAAGTGAAAGACAATCATTCCATGAAAAGAGAAGAAAAAAGATTGAAATTGTCAGAATACATGATATGATTTCAGACATAAGGAAATGTCTGCAAAGGAGGAAAGTAGAAATGAAAAAAGCATGAAAAATTGCCATTGTGGTGTGGAGCACTGTTAATATGCTGTGTCCTTACATTTTTAGGTATGCCAAAAGAGGTAAGAGCAGCAGATGGGACTCTGAACTTAAATGAGACAAAGAACATTACAATCGAGGAATTTGGCAAAAGAGTCTATGCATTCCGGGTGCCAAATACCGGAAACTTTACAGTTACCATAAAAAATACCAATCCAACCGGTAATGAGGAATTAGACGCAAGTCTTTATGATTCCAATAACAATGAGATCATTCCGGAAGTATCAGGAGTAACGTATTCTCTTCCAAACTATTCATCAAAAGGAAATCGTACTTATTATCTGAAGGTAGAAGATGGTTACTATGCATGGAGAACATCTTTCGATATAAAAGTATCCTATAAGACGACTAAAAACTGGGAAGCAGAGGATAACAATACCAGCAAGACAGCTCAATATTAAAAAGCCAACAATTACCGGAGTAGGCGGTACGGCACATAATGAATTTTTCGGAACGAATTACACGGATATTTATGTTAAACTGAAAAACAGTGGAGACTGCCAGGGATATTATGTAAAAGTAGCCAAGAAAAAGAATATGAGTGGAAATCTTGCAAAAGAAGCCATTTCGTTTGGCGACGGTAATTCCAGGAAAAAAGTAACGTTAACTACCCGTTTTCCAATTTTAAGAAAATATTATGTACAGGCCAAAGGATTTGTGGAAGATCCGTTTGGCAATAAGATTTATGGAAATTACAGCAAGGTAAAGACTGCGACGATGAAAAAAAAGCGTTTACAATAAGTATCGTAAAAAAATAAGTTATTAGTCAGTAAGAAAATAAAAGTAAAAAAGTAAGGCTTTCTGTGCGAAAAGAGTCACGGAAAGCCTTATGTCGTACTTGAAGCAAAAAGCCTTTTTCGCTATAATAGAACGGTATATAACATGGAAGGAAAGAAAACATGGATATCATAAAACAGATTGCAGAAGAATTACAGATAAAAACTTCTCAGGCAGAGACCGCAGTCCGGTTGATCGATGAGGGAAATACCATACCGTTCATTGCAAGATACCGGAAAGAAGCAACCGGAGCCTTAAATGACGAGGTACTCAGAAATCTCTATGAGAGGTTGAACTATCTTAGAAATTTAGAAGAGAAAAAAGAACAGGTTTTAGCAAGCATTGAAGAACAGGGAAAGCTGACGGAAGAATTAAAGCAGCAGATAGAAAAAGCCCAGACCTTAGTAGTCGTAGATGATCTTTATCGTCCGTATCGTCCAAAGCGAAGGACAAGAGCGATCATAGCGAAAGAAAAAGGATTAGAACCGCTTGCAAATCTGATATTACTGCAACAGGTCACACATCCGATCGAGGAAGAAGCAAAAGCATATCTTAATGAAGAAAAAGAAGTGCATACCGTAGAAGGAGCCATCGCCGGAGCAAAGGACATCATAGCAGAGCATATTTCAGACGAAGCAGCTTACCGTATGCATATCCGTAAGCAGACAGAAAAAGAGGGCATGATGCTCTCAGAGGCAAAAGATGAAAATGCAGAGTCTGTCTATGAAATGTATTATCATTTTGAAGAGCCGATACAAAAATTAGCGGGACATCGGATCTTAGCACTGAACCGCGGGGAAAAAGAAAAAATCTTAACCGTAAAAGTGCAGGCACCGAAAGACAGGATCCTTTCCTATTTAGAAAAGAAAGTTATTGTGGCACAAAATCCGTACACCACACCGATTCTGCGTGAAGCCATAGAAGACAGCTATCAGAGACTGATCGAACCGGCGATCGAGCGTGAGATCAGAAACGAATTGACCGAAAAGGCAGAGGATGGGGCAATCCGTGTCTTTGGAAAGAACTTAGAGCAGTTACTGATGCAGCCGCCGATCGCAAATCAGGTAGTGTTAGGCTGGGACCCGGCATTTCGGACAGGCTGTAAATTAGCAGTTGTAGATGCAACCGGAAAAGTGTTAGACACCACAGTCATATATCCGACTGCACCACAGAACAAAGTAGAGGAGTCGAAAAAAGTATTAAAGCAGCTCATTGCTAAATATCACATTACCCTGATCTCCGTTGGAAACGGAACGGCATCGAGAGAGTCGGAGCAGATCATCGTGGAGCTGTTAAAAGAGCTTCCGGTTACGGTTCGTTATGTGATCGTAAATGAAGCAGGAGCATCCGTATATTCTGCAAGCAAAATAGCAGCAGAAGAATTTCCGAATTTTGATGTTGGACAAAGAAGTGCCGCATCCATTGCAAGAAGGATTCAGGACCCGTTAGCGGAACTGGTAAAAATCGATCCGAAATCCATTGGAGTCGGACAGTATCAGCATGATATGAACCAGAAAAAATTAGGAGAAGCATTAGGCGGAGTAGTAGAAGACTGCGTCAACCGTGTAGGTGTGGATCTGAATACGGCATCCGCTTCCCTGTTAGAATATATTTCCGGTATCAGCAAAGTGATCGCTAAGAACATCGTTGCTTATCGTGAAGAGAACGGCAGATTTTTAACCAGAAAAGAATTGTTAAAAGTCCCGAAACTCGGACCGAAAGCATATGAACAGTGTGCAGGATTCATGCGTATTACAGGTGGAAAGCAGCCGTTAGATGCAACCAGCGTCCATCCGGAAAGCTATGAAGCAGCAAAAGAACTGTTGAAAAAACTTGGATGTCAGGAAGAAGACATTGCAGGCGGAAACCTGAAAGGACTTTCTAAAAAAATAAAAGACAAAGCAGCCTTAGCAGACGAACTGGGCATTGGGGTAATGACTTTAGAAGACATCGTAAAAGAATTAGAAAAGCCGGCAAGAGATCCGCGTGAGGAGATGCCAAAACCGATCTTAAGAACAGATGTCTTAGAAATGAAAGACCTAAAGGAAGGTATGATATTAAAAGGAACCGTCAGAAACGTCATAGATTTTGGTGCATTTGTGGACATCGGAGTCCATCAGGACGGACTGGTGCATATCTCGCAGATGAGTGACCGTTATATCAAACATCCGTTAGAAGTAGTAAGTGTCGGGGATATTGTAGAAGTACAGGTCATGTCCGTAGACTTGAAAAAACAGAGAATACAGCTTACGATGAAAATTGCAAAATAAATAATACCAAGGAGATTTTAGATTATGAATACCAAAAAGAAACCAGTAAACGTACGATACATGACCATGACCGCCATGCTTTCAGCCATCGCGTTTGTGCTGATGATGTTAGAATTTAGCATACCGATTATGCCGTCCTTTATCAAACTGGACTTTTCAGAGCTTCCGGCACTGATCGGTTCTTTTGCAATGGGACCGTTGAGCGGAACCGTCATCTGCCTGATCAAGAACCTCTTGCATCTTCCGATGAGTTCCACCGGCGGAGTCGGAGAATTGTCCAACTTCATCTTAGGAGCAATGTTTGTCATTCCGGCGGGACTTTTTTATAAGAAAAGAAAAGGTCGTAAATCAGCATTGATCGGTTCCTTAGTCGGAGCAGTGCTGATGTCAGTTGTCAGCGTGGCATCAAACTATTTTATCGTATATCCGGTATACACCGCGTTTATGCCGATGGAGGCGATCATCAATGCATATCAGGTAATACTGCCACAGGCAGACACACTTTTAAAGTGTCTGGTGATCTTTAATATGCCGTTCACTTTTATCAAAGGAATGATGAACGTATTGATCACATTTTTAGTTTACAAACACATATCTCCGATCATCAAAGGAGCACAGGAAAGGTAAAAGATCATGAAAGAAGAATTTGACGTTAACCTGACCCCTCAGGATATGTACCGTTTTAATATGTATCATACCTATCATGGATTTCATGGGATACTCTCGATCGTGATGGCAGCACTTGTCATCGTTGTAACCATTGTGACATGGGGCGATCTCGATGCAACATACAGCGCGATTTATCTGGTGTTAGCGGCACTTTTTATAGGTTATATCCCACTGAGCCTCTGGTTTCATGCAAAAATGCTGTTGCAGCGTTCCGAAGCATTACGGAATACACAGCATTTTACGATAGATGAAAAAGGCGTGACGATCTCACAGGATGGTGAAGAGGCACTCTTAGAGTGGAAACAGGTCTATAAAGTAGTAGACACCAAGAGCAATCTTTTGGTATACAGTACCAGAGTCAACGCCTATGTTTTTCCAAAAAGAGAATTAGGAGAACATTACGAGGGCGTATGCAATATCATGAAACAGCAGTTAGAAAGTTATCGTTTGAAAATCAAGTAGGTGCTTATTTATGGTCATAGAAACATTTTCCCCGGAAGAAACAGAAGAGCTGGGAATCCATTTCGGGAAAGAAGCAAAGCCGGGAACCGTCTGCACCCTGATCGGTGATCTGGGCGTAGGAAAAACAGTATTTACGCAGGGAATTGCAAAAGGTCTCGGAATTACAGAACCGATCAACAGCCCGACGTTTACGATCGTACAGGTCTATGAGGAGGGCAGGATGCCATTTTACCATTTCGATGTCTACCGGATCGGAGATATCGAAGAAATGGATGAGATTGGATATGAGGACTATTTTTATGGGGACGGACTGACAATGATCGAATGGGCAAATCTGATCGAAGAGATTTTGCCGGAACATTATCAGCAGATCACCATAGAAAAAGATATAGAAAAAGGATTTGACTACAGAAAGATTACAATAGAGTCAATTTAGGAGGCATAACATGAAAATATTGGCATTGGACAGTTCAGGGCTGACCGCTAGCGTTGCCGTTATAGAGGATGAAAATCTGATGGGTGAATATACCATGAATTACAAAAAGACGCATTCCCAGACATTGCTTCCGATGTTAGATGAACTGGCAAAAATGATAGAACTGGATCTGCAGTCCATAGATGCGATCGCCGTTGCAGGCGGACCGGGTTCCTTTACCGGACTTCGTATCGGTTCTGCTACGGCAAAAGGGTTAGGACTAGCACTGGACAAACCCATCGTGCATGTTCCGACGGTGGACGGGCTTGCATACAATCTCTGGGGCCATAAAGATTTCGTCTGCCCGCTGATGGATGCAAGAAGAAACCAGACCTATACCGGATTGTATGAATTTACGGCAGACGGCATGAACATATTGGTAGAGTCCTGTGCCGTCGGAATCGAAGAGATTTTAGAAAAAATAAATGAATATGGCCGTCCGGTTGTATTTTTAGGAGACGGCGTTCCCGTATTTCGTGCTATAATAGAAGAAAAATGCAGAGTGCCTTACAGCTATGCGCCGGCACATTTAAACCGACAGCGTGCAGGTGCCGTCGGTGTGCTTGGAATGGAATATTATAAGCAGGGAAAATATCAGAGTGCAGCAGAGCATAAGCCGGACTATTTAAGACTGTCACAGGCAGAACGGGAACGTTTAGAAAAAGAAAAGGCAGAGAGATAAGAAAAATGGTCATTAGCAGAATGAAGACAGAGGATGTCACAGATGCTGCCCGCATAGAAGAAAAGATATTTTCCACGCCATGGTCAGAACAGTCCTTTTTAGAGGCGTTAGAACAGGAATATACCGTATTTTTCGTCGCAAAGAAAAAAGAACACTGCGTGGGTTACATTGGAGCTTATTTTGCTGCGGATGAGGCGGAGATCACAAATGTTGCCGTAGAGATGGAATACCGCAGGCGCCATATCGCAGAAGCACTGGTGGCAGAAATGCAAAAAGAAGCCGCAGGGCGTGGAACCCACAGTATCTTTTTAGAAGTGCGCTGCAGTAATACGGGTGCGATCGCACTCTATCAGAAAATGGGATTTTCCATCTGCGGAACCCGCAGGGGATTTTATGAAAAACCAAAAGAAGATGCCTATGTTATGGTATATACACCAGAGATTTCCACTACCATGGGAGAGGATTAAGATTTTATAATAGAGATAGAAAATCTTAGGAGGTATGCAAATGAGAAACGAAGGAAAAAGCATCTGTAACTGCTGTGGAAGAGTACTGGAACAGGAAGAATATATCAATATTGAAAAACAGTGGGGATATTTTTCTGACAGGGATGGAACAATTCAGAGAGGAAAAATATGCGAGGAATGTTTTGAACGGATCGCAAAAACATTCAAAATACCACTCGAAGAGGAGCTGCTAACAGAACTCCTCTAGAAAAGGAGAAACTATGTTAGATGTTTGTTTGTTAGGAACCGGAGGAATGATGCCGCTTCCCTACCGCCGTTTAACGGCACTGATGACAAGATATAATGGGAGCAATCTTTTAATTGACTGCGGGGAGGGAACGCAGGTAGCAATCAAAGAAAAAGGCTGGAGTTTTAAGCCAATCGATGTCATCTGCTTTACGCATTATCACGCAGACCATATCAGCGGACTGCCGGGACTGCTTCTGACCATGGGAAATACGGACCGTACGGAGCCACTGACCATGATCGGGCCAAAAGGATTAGAACGGGTAGTCAGTGCACTGCGGGTCATTGCACCGGAACTGCCGTTTCCAATAGAGTTTATAGAACTGACCGATCCCAAAGAAGAGATTACGATTGCCGGTTACAGGATACAGGCGTATCGCGTTAACCATAATATCGTATGCTATGGCTATAGCCTCAGTATAGACCGGGCAGGGCGTTTCAGCGTAGAAGAGGCAAACAGACATCAGATACCGCAAAAATACTGGAGCCGCCTGCAAAAAGGAGAGATCATCGAAGACGGAGAACAGACCTATACGCCGGAAATGGTGCTTGGACCTGCCAGAAAAGGGATCAAAGTTACTTATTGTACGGATACCAGACCGGTTGTGGAAATAGCAAATGCAGCCAAAGACGCAGACTTATTTATCTGCGAAGGGATGTATGCAGAACCGGAAAAGGTAGAAAAGGCAAAACAATACAAGCACATGACTTTTTATGAGGCAGCGGAGCTGGCAAAAAAAGCAGAGCCAAAACAGATGTGGCTGACACATTTCAGTCCGTCATTAGTCGGTGCGGAACGATACATGGAACAGGTGAGAAAAATTTTTCCGGCATCCTATCTTGGGAAAGATGGAAAAAGCATAGAACTGGATTTTGAGGAGGACGAATGATGAAGAAAGGAATCAGGATCGTCGGAATTGCGATCATATGTATAGGAATCATTGTCGGATATTACTATTATCTGTCAAACCACGGAAAAAAAGACGTAGAGAACAGCACGGAAATCAGCAAAGTGGATGAGGCATTAAGCCGGGATCTGGCGAAAGATTATCCACCGACTCCGCGGGAAGTGGTCAAATTTTATAACAAGCTGCTGCAGTGTTTTTATAATGAGGATTGCAGCAAAAGTGAGATCGAGGAGCTTGGAGGACAGGCTCGTCTGCTTATGGATGATGCTTTATTGGCCAATAACCCGAAGGAACAGTACCTGACGCTGTTAGAGAGCGATATTCAGGATTCTAAGGATAAGGGCAAGACGATTTCAGATACCACGGTGGCAAACAGCAGTGATATCAAATATCAGAAAGTAAAGGGGGAGGAGTGTGCCTATGTGACAGCCTCTTATTTTGTCAAAGAAGGCAATTCCTATACCCGTACCTATGAAGAATATGTGCTTCGGAAAGATACGAATAAGCAGTGGAAAATATTAGGATATCAACTGACAAAAGGAGATTCTTCAGATGAGTAGTAAGGAAGAAGTAAAAATACTCGCAATCGAAAGTTCCTGTGATGAGACCGCGGCAGCAGTTGTGGTAAACGGACGGGAGGTACGTTCTAACGTCATATCCTCCCAGATCGCACTGCATACGCTGTATGGCGGAGTGGTGCCGGAGATTGCGTCGCGTAAACACATTGAAAAGATCAATCAGGTCATCACACAGGCATTAGAGGATGCGGATACTACGTTAGAAGAGATAGACGCGATCGGTGTCACCTACGGGCCGGGACTGGTCGGTGCACTCTTAGTAGGCGTGGCGGAAGCAAAAGCAATCGCCTATGCAGCGAAAAAACCGTTGGTCGGAGTGCACCATATCGAAGGACATATCTGTGCCAACTATATTGAAAACAAAGAGTTAGAACCACCGTTTTTATGCCTGGTTGCATCCGGTGGTCATACGCATTTAGTAAAAGTAGCAGACTATGGAAAATATGAGATTATCGGAAGAACCAGGGATGATGCGGCAGGAGAAGCCTTTGACAAAGTGGCAAGAGCCATCGGACTTGGCTATCCGGGCGGACCGAAGATTGAAAAAAAAGCAAAAGAAGGCAATGATAAAGCAATCGTATTTCCAAAGGCAAAAGTGGCAGAAAATCCGTATGATTTCAGTTTCAGCGGCTTGAAGTCTGCCGTCTTAAACTACATCAACGGATGTAAAATGAAGCGGCAGGAGATCAACGAGGCAGATATTGCGGCATCCTTCCAAAAAGCAGTCATCGATGTCTTAGTAGAGCATGCCGTTCATGCGGCAAAAGAATACCGGATCGATAAATTTGCCATAGCAGGCGGTGTCGCATCGAATCAGACACTCCGTGAGGCAATGGAAAAAGCATGTAAAGAGCGCGGAATACAGTTTTACCATCCGTCCCCTATATTTTGTACGGATAATGCCGCAATGATCGGTTCAGCGGCGTATTATGAGTATCTGCAGGGAAGAAGGGATGGCTGGGATCTGAATGCCGTTCCGAACCTCAAACTGGGAGAACGATAATGGAGACAGGAAAAAAAGAAGTCTTTGCAGCAGTTGTATTAGCAGCAGGACGGGGAAAACGCATGGAGAGCAGTGTACATAAGCAATACCTGCTTTTACATGAGAAACCCGTCTTATATTATGCATTAAAGGCATTTGAAGAGAGTCCGGTACAGGAGATCGTACTGGTGGTCGGCAAAGGTGAGATCGAATACTGCCAAAAAGAAATCGTAGAAAAATACGGTTTTCAGAAAATATCCCATATTATCGAGGGAGGGGCAGAGCGGTATCACTCTGTCTATTGTGGATTAAAAGCTATAAAAGGGGCAGACTATGTACTGATACATGATGGGGCAAGACCGTTTTTAGATGAGGAGATCATAAAAAGAAACATACAGGCAGTACGCGAATATCAGGCATGTGTGGCAGGAATGCCGGTCAAAGACACCATCAAAATATCCGATGAAGAAGAATTTGCGGCTGCAACGCCCGACAGAAGTAAACTGTGGATGATACAGACACCACAGACATTTTCCTATGAATTGATCTATCAGGCATACCGGGTCCTGATAACGAGTGAGGAAAACACAGCAGAGCCGGAACAGACACTGCCATATGACAGCCTGTTAAATAAGCAGAAAGTAAAAAAATTACAGGAAAACCGGGGGCAGGTGCATGTAACCGATGATGCAATGGTTGTCGAATTACTCACAGACATACCGGTCAAACTGGTCAGGGGAAGCTATCAGAATATAAAGATCACCACCCCGGAAGACCTGAAAATAGCGGAAGCACTCTGCGAAAAAAAGCAGTAAAAGAGCAGAAAATAGAAAAAGTAGAAAAAATATACAAAATAGTTATTGACACAATTCATCAATGATGATAGAATAACTTTTGCGTCGATTCAGAGAGCACATGGAGAGGTATCGAAGTGGTCATAACGAGGCGGTCTTGAAAACCGTTTGTCCGCAAGGGCGCGTGGGTTCGAATCCCACCCTCTCCGCTATATGCCAAAGGCGCATAGCAAATGAATAACAACATTCATTCGGAGAAGTACCCAAGCTGGCCGAAGGGACACCCCTGGAAAGGGTGCAGGTCGTTAACAGCGGCGCGAGGGTTCAAATCCCTCCTTCTCCGCTAGCTCAAAAAAATATCAAAAAAATTAAAAAAGTTGTTGACAAACACTTGAACACATGATACTATAAATGAGCTGACGCAAACGGCGGTCAACAAAAAACGACAGCAAAATGCGGCAAGAACCTTGATAACTGAACAGTGAAATAACCTTGAAAGATTCAGAGAGAATAATTCAAAGAACAGCATCGAAAGATGCACCTAAACAGTAAATGGGAACCTTTTGCTTTAAGGTAAGAGGGGAACGGATATTCAGCCAGAGGATTCTGGAAGGATAAAAACTTTTTATGAGAGTTTGATCCTGGCTCAGGATGAACGCTGGCGGCGTGCTTAACACATGCAAGTCGAACGAAGCACTTTACTACGATTCCTTCGGGATGACGGTTTAGTGACTGAGTGGCGGACGGGTGAGTAACGCGTGGGGAACCTGCCCCATACCG
>NZ_JBBMEX010000009.1:0-167065 GCF_040096355.1 Maccoyibacter intestinihominis | reverse complement strand
CAGTGAGGAGGATATAAAGAACCGGACAAAAAGATATTCTTCACTGGTAACGGAATTGAGTTCATAATTCAGAATTTTAAATAGAAGTAGGATTTCTGTATTTTGGAGCGATTGAAGATAAGGATAAGCAATTAAGCGGTTTTTTGGAAGTGCTTGTTTCCTATCATGGCATATCCAAGCTAACGATAGCAAAAATGGCTGATGTTGAGGAACAGGATATTGACAGGCTTTTAGCCAATCCGCCAGAAAAAGTTGAAATCGAAGTAAAATATAAAATTGCTGTGACTGTTATGGAACTGCGATTTTGGCTAAAGGATTGTGAGTTACCTGTATAATTGTGAGGGCACTTAACGGTGAAATTTATTTCTTGGAGATTTATGACGATATATACCATATAACATTGAGTTAATTCTAAACGGATTTTGAATTTATTTACAAGGAGGTTTTTATATGGCAATGAATATCAGCGGATTAGGTAACACGTATAATGGCATCAATACAAATAGCAAACAATATAAGGCTTTGAAAGAAAAAGGCTGGTTATCTGGTATTATGCAAAATGAAGCCATGATGTCACCAGAAGAAAGAATGATATATGAAACATTCGGTGGAAGAGATACCATTATTAAGAATCTGATGAAGCAATTTGATTCAGAAGGTGATTTGCTGAATGCAAATGGAGTGGCAGGAATGGATGTTACCGGCACAGGTACATCGTGGCAGCAACTCACAAGTGTATCTGAGGAATATCGTCAAAAGATGTTTGATAATGTGAAGAAGGAATTTATTCAGGAAAATGGTCTTTCAAATGGTGATACAACGAAGCGTTCAGATATTTTCAAAGATTATCAGTTAAGTGTAAGCAAAGACAAACGGCTAAGTGGCACATGGACTTTAGAGCAATACGAAGGACAGTATAGAGCCGCTATGTATGCAGCAGTGAAATCAGCTAATCCAAATTGGAAACCGGGACAAAAGTTTGATACAAGCATTCTTGATAATGTCACAAGAGAATCAGTGGAATCTACTCTTGTCAAAAATGGTAATAGGTTAGTTCGCAATTCTATTGATGTATCAGTATAAAATTAGGAGATTTAGATAATAACACAAGGGAAGAAGTTGAAAACTTTTCAAAAACTTCTGGTAACGCTTTGAAATACATATCATATCAATAGATACGATAATATAAATTATGTTTGTATTTGTTGATAACAGGTTTATATTGGAAAAATTGTAAATTTATTTTCTATGTGAATTTTCATTTTTGTAGGGCTGGCATTAGACCAGCCCTTGATTTCATTATAATAGATAAAAAGATATTGAATATATATGCACGGTAAAAAGACGATTCTCAATAAATGAGATTGGAAAAATTAACCTTAGTGCTGTTGAAAAAATCACCATAGTTCTAATGAATCTTCTGCATCTACCCATATCTGCATTGTTTCATCAAGATATAATTTTGCATATTCAAGCGGTTTATCAATGGCAAGTGCGTTCAATGCACAGTCTGATCCGGGTGTGGTTTTTAAATCCTTTTCGGTTTCCCAACAGTCAATGCGGAGCATATAACCAGCAGAAGTATAAATATCAATGCTGTTTCTGTGTGGATTGTATTCTGCAAATATTGTTCTCATCGTATAGAATCTCCTTATCATTCAATCAGTCATTTGTTACAAAAATCAGAAGCATTTCAATCAGTTCACCATGTCACTTTTATTTTGTGTTATACTGTTTTATAGATTTTTCTTGCCCTTGTATTTGCCCTTATCAGAGTTCGTAAACACTGACGGGACGATATAACACAAGGGAAACAATAAGGGAAAGCTCACCTGCGATAAATCCAGTGTTTTCAAGGGTTTGCGGAGAATTTAATAACAAAATATAACAGTTATTAAATTCCCTAAAACAGGTGAAAGCTCAATCGAAATTTGTAGGATTAGTAAATCTCGATTTTGGGAAATACAAGAATGTGTCTCATTATGGTTTTAATGCGGTTTGTAAGGAGAAACAATATGATTGGGTTTGTTATTGCTTGCCACTTAGCGACAGCCCCTAAAATGGCGCAAAAAAACAGAGGCCCTTATTCTGGAATCTCCGTTTCTCTGGCTTTCTTAATGCCCTCGGCTGTGGCTTCTATTACAACAAGCTCTTTTTCATTCATAGAATTTAGGAGCATATCAATGTGCTTTCTGCAAGAACTTGACCTTGCCCCTCCGTCCGCATGAATAAACTGGTCAACTGAAACGTCAAACATCGTAATGAGTTTAACAAAAAGGTCGAAGCTGGGATAATGACCTTTGTTCTCAATATTCATAATGGTACGGGAGTCACGGTCTACTAATTCCGCAACGTAGGCTTGTGTCCAGCCCTTTTCTTCTCTGGCTCTTTTGAGAGCTGCCCCGAGGCCGTGAAAGTCAAACCTTCTTTCATCTTGGTTCATTCTCATATCACCCTATATCATTGTACATTTCGGGTTGGATTATGAGAATGTAATGAAACTTTATGTAAGGTAGTATTTCATTTCACTATTCACTTGTAAAATCTTGATGTAAAAGCCAACAGGCTATACAATTTATGAAGAAATAATTTTTTCAAAAATTCGTCCGCTGTAACATTTCACGGACATTTGCCTGTTATACTATCTGCAAAAAGCAAAGGAAGTGAGGATATGAAGCAGATTTTAATTGTCGAGGACGACAGTTTTTTGAATAAGATGTTGGCCTATAACCTGACTGCAGACGGCTACGGCGTGACTTCTGCCCTAAATGCCAGAACCGCAGCCGAAGCCATCCGCCAGCGGGAATTTAATTTAGTGCTGCTGGACATCAACCTGCCGGACGGGAACGGTTTTGAACTGTGCAAGCTGATAAAGCCCCAGCACCCGGACACCATCGTAATATTCCTGACCGCCAACGATCATGAGAGCGACCAGATACGGGGCTATGAGGTGGGCGCGGTGGACTACATCACAAAGCCCTTTGTGATCGGGGCCTTGCAGCGGAAAATCAAAGCCATGTTCGCCATGCTGGAACACCACAAACCGGCTAAGGACATTTACGACGACGGGCGGCTGTTTCTGGACTTCTCGGAGCAGACGGCTTCCCTAAACGGCAAGCCCCTGACCCTATCCCCGATGGAGTACAAAATGCTGAACCTGTTCCGCAAAAATCCCCGGCAAGTGCTGACCCGCGGGCAGCTTTTGGAAAGGCTGTGGGATATAGACGAGCGGTTTGTAGACGAACACACCCTGACAACCTCCATCAGCCGGATTCGCAGCAAGATTGAATCCGACGGCGGCGCGCCCTACATCAAGACCGTTTACGGCATGGGCTATCAATGGACGGGAGGTGAGGCAAAATGAAGTTTCAAAATCTCTCGGTAAAGCGGCTGTTTAGCCGGGTGGCAATGGGGCTTGCCCTCTCCATGTCCGGGATCACCATAGCCCTGTTTCTTGTGACAAAACAGATTGCGGTGCTGCCGACAGGCGGGGCGCTGCTGCTGTGCGCCCTTGTGGGGATTTTTGTACTGACGCAGGCGTTTGGAAAGCGGCTGTCGCAGTTTACCGCTGACCTGTGCCAGACCTTAGACCACATGATCGCCGGGAATGAAGCGCCCCAGCGGCCAGAGGACAGCGAAACCCAGCTTGCCAGAATCGGACACCGGCTGGCAAGGCTTTACCAGATCATGCAGGAGAACCGCCGCCGGGTGGACGAGGAACGGCAGGAGTTACAGACCCTTGTATCGGATATTTCCCATCAGGTGAAAACGCCGGTAAGCAATCTGAAAATGGCGACGGACACCCTGCTGGAAAAGCCCATGACCGAGGCGGAGCGCACCGACTTTATCCGGGGAATCCGCAGCCAGACGGATAAGCTGGACTTTCTCTTTCAGGCCCTTGTGAAAACCTCCCGACTGGAAACAGGCGTGATCCAGTTGGATAAGAAGCTGGGCCGTCTTTTTGATACTGTGGCGCAGGCCATGAGTGGGATCGTGTATGTGGCGGAGAAAAAGGAAATCGCCGTGTCCGTGGACTGCCCGGAGGATTTGACCGTTTCCCATGACAGCAAGTGGACATCGGAAGCCCTCTTTAACCTGCTGGACAATGCGGTGAAGTACACCCCGGCAGGCGGGAAAATCGCTGTGTCGGTGGTGCTGTGGGAAATGTATGTGGAGGTCAAAGTGACCGACACCGGCAAGGGCATTTCCGAAAGCAATCAGGCTGCCATCTTCCGGCGCTTCTATCGTGAGGAAGAAGTACACGAACAGCAGGGCGTGGGCATTGGCCTGTATCTGGCCCGCGAGATTGTAATGCGGCAGGGCGGCTATGTCAAAGTGGTTTCGGAGCCGGGCAAGGGTTCGGAATTTTCCATTATGCTGCCTACAAAATGAAAGTAAACAAGCGAGGTGTTTCTATTATGAATGAACGAGAAAAAATAATCCGACTGTGGTTTGATATGTGGCTTTATCAGAAAGATATGGGCATTGATGATATTTTTGCGGAAGATGTACTCTATACAGAAAGTTGGTGTCCCCAGTATAGCAATCGTAAAACAGTAAAACATTGGTTTCAGGAGTGGAATACCCGTGGAAAGGTGGTAGTTTGGGAAATCAAGCAATTTTTCCATAAAGAAAATCAAACGATTGTAGAGTGGTATTTCAAAAATGGAATGAACAATGGGGATATAGAGGAATTTGACGGTATTTCTTTGATTGAATGGACAGAGGACAATAAAATAAAATCATTAAAAGAGTTTGGGTGTAACCGTAATACCTACAATCCTTATCAAGAAAGCGATACTCCTCAATTTAGAAATCAAAAGGCGAATTGGTTTTAGAACAGATCATGAGCTACGGCGGACGGCCATTTCCGGCTGCCCGCCGTAAATTTTTTTGAAATGTCCGAGCGTTGTAACATTTCACCCCGATTTTCAATGAAATTTTTGGGCCGCTGTAACATTTCGCGGACATTTGGGTTTTACAATACCCTTATCAGCAGGCAGAAAGCCTTGAAAGGAGTTTTGAGTATGAGTATTTTACAGACTATCGACCTGAAAAAGTATTACGGCACAAAGCCGAATATCACCCGCGCCCTTGACGGCGTGAACTTCTCCGTAAATGACGGTGAGTTTGTGGCCGTTGTGGGAACCTCCGGCAGCGGCAAGTCCACCCTGCTTCACATGATGGGCGGGCTGGACACTCCCACCAGCGGAACCGTGATTGTCCGGGACAAAGAGCTGTCGAAAATGAACGACGAACAGCTCACCATCTTCCGCCGCCGCAACATCGGCTTTATCTTCCAGAACTATAACCTTGTTCCGATCCTGAATGTGTATGAGAACATCGTCCTGCCGGTGGAGCTGGACGGGGACACGGTGGATCAGAAGTTTTTGGACGAGATCGTTCATCTGCTGGGGCTGGAAGATAAACTGAAAAACATGCCGAACAATCTTTCCGGCGGCCAGCAGCAGCGTGTGGCTATCGCCCGCGCCTTGATTACCAAACCGGCTATTGTGCTGGCCGACGAGCCGACCGGCAACCTTGACAGCAAGACCAGCGCCGAGGTGCTGGGACTTATCAAGCGTACCAGTGCGGAGTTTCGGCAAACTGTTGTGATGATTACCCACAACAACGACATTGCCCGCCTTGCAGATCGGATTGTCCGCATTGAGGACGGCAGGATTGTGGAATAAGGAGGTGGCAAGCTATGACATGGCCTTTTGAAAATGATACCAGTGACATTGAAAAGAAGCTGGCAAAGCGCAGTTTGCATCGTGAACGGCAGCGTAATTTATTTGCAATCATTGCTCTTGTGCTAACTGCATTTATGATAACTGCGACATTCAGTATTGGTTTTAGTTACTTTGAAACCTACCAAATGCAACAAATTCGGTTAATGGGAACTACCGCTGATGTCGGAATCACAAATGTAACAGAAAATCAGTTGGTTGAAATTTCAAAATCAAACCTTGTCCTTGACGTAGGTATACAGCAGCGTTTAGGCAGTGTTGATACAGAGCAACTGCAAAATGCGAGATTAGGTATAGTTTGGATAGATGATACCGAGTGGGGAACCCACCGTCTGCCTACTATATCAAGTGTTGTAGGAAATTACCCATCAAGTAAAAACGAAATTATGCTACCTACATGGGTGCTTGAACAGATGGGCATTTCTGATCCGCAAATAGGGATGGAGATTGTGTTGTCGTACCAAATTGGCGATAGCTATAATTATGTCTCAGACACCTTTTTGCTGTCGGGCTACTATACGGACTACATTCCAATGCGCACAAATAATCGTGGTTATGTTTATGTTTCATCCGCTTTTAAGGATAGCTTAAATGTATCACTGGATAATAGTGTTACGGCAATGATCCGTTTTCAAGGCAATGATAATGCTGACAAAAACTGTGAAAGATTGCGGCGTGAGATTGACTTTACAGAAGGGCAAACATTTGAAATTGTACCATTAGAACAGGCAAATGGTGGAACTATTATTTTAGCTGTAATAATTTTAGCAGTTTTTATATCCTTTAGTGGCTATCTGCTGATTTATAATATTCTTTATGTCTCTGTCGTAAAAGATGTGCAATTCTATGGCCGTCTTAAAACGATTGGAACGACCCAAAGGCAGATAAAGAGAATTATCTATAAGCAGGCAATCAGAATCTCTTGTATTGGTATTCCGATTGGTCTGTTACTTGGTGCGGTTGTTTCCTTTGGCATTGTTCCTTACTTCCTGAATATGATGTATTCAACAAATTCTGATGTGGGAACAAAAGTATCTTTTTCGCCGTTTATTTTCATAGGAGCGGCCATATTTACGTTCATTACCGTTATGATTGCAAGCATGAAGCCCGCCAAAATTGCCGGAAATGTTTCACCAATAGCAGCACTCCAATATACAGCAGCCAGCACAAAGAGCAGCGCCAGAAATTGTAGCAAAATGAAGTTGTCCAGAATGGCATGGAACAATGTCTTTCGTAATGCTAAGAGTACAACCCTTGTTTTTGCATCGCTTTTTTTCGGCCTTTCCTTGTTCCTTGTCGTCACAGGGCTATTACATGGTTTAAGCCCGGAGAATTATGTGAGCCAATGGGGAGTAAGCGATTTTGCACTCACATATAGTATCCACGAAAGAGAAGATTTAATTTCCAGCGAAATGGTTTCAGAGATTGGTCAGCTTGACGGCATTGAGAATTTGAGGTTGACCTATGCACCTTATCCTCAAGTAGCAGCAGATGTTGTATATGACGATGCTGTATTTCACGAGTTTCTTGCGTCATTAGACGGAGTAAACGGCATTGATTTTTCTGATCCGGCAAAATTAGAAAATTATCAGCAAAACTTTTTTAGCGGGGTTTTTGGAATTGACAGTGCATATTTGGAAGAAATCAATAAAACCTTAAACTTGCCTATTGACACGTCTGCCTTTGAACAAGGAAAGGTTGTGCTGCTGTCCAAAACAGTAGAAGACCTTATTCAGCCGGGGCAGGAAATAACAATCCAGACGCAGAACGGACAGCATTCCTTTATTGTAGCGAACGGTTATTTGAATGAAGGGTTTCGAGCAGGAGGAGGCAATGAGAGAGGGACGGCTCCTGATTTGTATATTAGTCAAACAGCTTTGAAAGAACTCTTTCCGCAATATAGAGTGTTCCGCGTGGCCTTTGATACGGATGGTCAACATGACGAAAGTATACTGCAAGAATTAAAGCAAATCACCGCATCACAAGCTAACATTGATATTATATCCCGATATGAACGGCGAGAAGAAATGCAGGAATATCTCATTACAGCAAAGGTTTTAGGAACAGGGTTGTCCGTGATCCTGCTGCTTGTTGGTGTCATGAACTTTGTCAATACAATGGTTGTCAATGTAAATACTCGGCGCTATGAATTAGCTGTTCTTGAAAGCATTGGAATGACAAAGCGACAAATCAAACGAATGCTATTTATGGAAGGTTTCTATTATTGGGGCGTTTCCCTTTCCCTTGCAGTCACCATTGGAACAGCAATCTTCATCTTGCTATATATGATTTTTAGTAAAGTGGCCTATTATGCTGTTTTCTCCTATCCATTTATCCCACTGGTGCTGGTGTCTGGGCTGGTGTTGCTAATCTGCCTTATTGTGCCTATATGGGTCTACAAAACTGACGTTAACCTTCCAGTTGTGGAGCGATTGCGGTTGACAGAGTGAGTTTAATCAAATAGCAAAATGTGTTTATTTTTGATTACTCTTGGAGAACCAGTCTCTTATCCTGTCAATCAGGTTGACGGCTTTGAATTGACCATTGAAAAGCCCACATGGTCTCCGTTTAAGGGATATACCATTCGCTGGGCTGTTACTGCGAATTCTAAAGAAATCTATTCCTTCGGTGAGGATGGTAGTCCTGGCTTTGAGTATCTCGAACGCCACATTGACGAGCAATGGTATCGTTTGACATATTCGCAGGATATATTTCCTTTTAATAATTTAGAATTCTCATTGGGTGGAGACAGTACGGGCTTGCAGGGAAGTATTGTTCAAAAATATGATTATTATGGAACTCGCTTGGAGGCGGGAACCTATCGTGTAGTATTAGAAATGAAGGCAAAGGACGGAACACCGCATTATTTGGCGGCTGAATTTGATGTTGAGTAAATAAGCAGAAAGACAACTTCAAGTTTGTAAAACTGATGGAATAAAAAAATGTAAAGCTGGGAGCATTAGCTTACGGCTTTTTAAGTTAAAGCAAATAGAAGTAAATAATGGTCAAAAAATAATCGACATCCGACCTCACACACGTTATAATATAGATAATCTAATAAGAAAACAGTGTTATCATTACCGCATATTCAGTGAGAATGGTAGCCATAAATATGAATTCGCAGGAACGGAATGGTTGAACCCTCAGGGTGACAGTGTCACTCATTTGTCAGCGAGAGGTGCTTAACTTGGATGATTTTCAGTTTTCTTATTTTGACATGGATTTACAGGAAAGTCAGTAAAATCAAGTTGTTGCTTGACTTATGTTGACCAAGAAAAACATAGATTTTCTGTAGTGACTTGAACTCCTAAGCACTAGTTGAGGGTTCGATTCCCCCTGGGAACGTTCAATGTGCAACAATGATGATAAGTCATTGCTGCTTTTAATTTAGAATGTGTATTTGAGGAGTAGATCAATATGAATTTTGATGAATTCTTGAAGGAAAAAGAAAAAATTGAGAAATTATCAATAGAAGAACAAAAAAAATTCTATGAGCAACTGTTGAAAAATAAACATGATAAAACAGAGCTTTATGTGTATGCAAGTTTTTATTATGGACATTTGTTTTACCAGAATGGAAATTTTGGAAAAGTGATAGAAATCATGGAACCAATTGTAATGGATTATCAGAGTTATCCGTATACACCAAAAATATTGTCATGTTTTAATTTGATAGGTGTAGCAGCACATTGTGAAGCAGAATACAGTATTTCACGCTTTTTTTATAAGATTGCATTAAAGATTGCAAAGGAAAATAGTGCTAAGTTTTATTATGCGTTTGAGTATAATAATATTGCACTGACGTACATTGCGGAACAGAACTATACGGAAGCAATCAGAAATCTTGAATTTGCAGAAGATGTTTTGAAAGATTGCGATGAAGAGATGGGTGCATATATCTATATAAATAAATCCATCTCACTTCAGAAGTTAAACCGATTGACAGAGGCACTGCAGGCATATGAAATTGGTATCAATCAATATCATGCGGATAAAATTGTCCCGGATGATGCGATTCGTTGTGCGGCAACTCTTTATTACAGATTGGGAAAAATGGACAAGTATAAAGAGTATAAGCAACAAATTCTTTTGAAAATAAGAGACATGCATGCTGCTGAATTTATGGATGCATGTAAAGAACTGTTTGAATGTGGAATGGATTCGGATGATGATGAACTCATGACCACTATTTTGCGTTCGATGGATTGGTATATAGAAAAATATACGAATGAAATTAAGGTAGGGCTTGTTTTTTCCGAATTGAAATATGAGTATGCTGTTAAAAAATCAGATAAAGATGCGGTGTTGGATGCTTTAGAGAAAAAGAATGATTATAAAGACCGTATAATTAAGCATTCTATAGAAAAAAGACTGAAATCCTTAGAGCAGCATATAGAAATCAATTCACAAATTTCTGACCTGGAGCTGGATGCATTAACCGGATTTAGAAATCGTAAGGCATATTATAAAGATATTAATATGATCGAACAGGATACAAAGATGAATATGCGTCCCGTAGGAATCGTATTTGCTGATGTGAATGGTTTGAAAAAAATAAATGACAGTTTAGGACATGAAGCGGGAGATAAGTTAATTGCATCTGTTGCAAATACAATAACCGAGATTTTTCCTGAAGCAAGGCGGTACCGCTTCGGAGGAGATGAATTTGTAATCTTATCTTTTGATAAAAATGAAGCTGCATTTAATGAAAAACGCAAAAGGCTTGAGGCGTCATGGAAAGACGGATATTCAGCTTCGATCGGAACGATTTGGAAAGAGCATGCAATAGATTTTGAAAAAAGTGTTGCTGCTGCAGATGAAATGATGTATATGGATAAGAGCAGCTATTACGAAAAGAAAAGGCATGATCGGAGGTCATATACCTATATAGATACGGAAGAGTCTTTGAAAAAGGTAGAAACGGTTGCAGAACTTTTGCCAGGAGGCTTTTTTGTATATCATGCAGATGAAGAGGAGCAAATCATTACTTTTAACCGGGAGCTATTACGGATTTTTAAGTGCCAAAATAAAGAGGAATTTATAGAACTTACAGGAAATTCCTTTAAAGGTATGGTCCATCCTGATGACCTGAAAATAGTAGAGTGTGATATTTCAAGTCAGATTACGCAGGAAAAGGACATAGAACGGGTGCAATATAGAATAGTGTGTAAGGATGGAACGGTGAAAACCGTTTTGGATTATGGCCGTTTTGTTCATACAGAAATGTATGGGGATGTATATTATGTATTTATAGATGATATATCTATTAAGTAAACCATTAACCAAAAGTTTAAACTGCGTAAACAAAGCGAGACTTCATAAGAGGTCTCATTTTGTTTATACAAGAATTGCAAAAGCAAATAATATGAGTAAAGAAAAAGTCGGAGCTATTATTGAAAAATGCACCGACAGTAGATTTTTAGGTGTTTTTGGAGAGAAAACAGTAAATGTTCTGAAAGTCAATTTTGATGTTGGACGGTATCCTGTAACTAGCACTCTCAAAAGATGAGCAAAAGATTTCAGACTTCTGCTCATCTTTATACAATCTTAATTTCAAAACAAACTTACTTACGCCCATTTAATACAAATAAAGATAGAATAAAGAAAATATAAAAAAGAAATTAAGATTATGGGGATATAGTTATGCAACAGATAAACAGATCAAGACATCGACATATAACATCATTTCAAGTGATTAGTTTAGGGTTTTTATCCGTGATTCTCTTAGGCAGTCTGCTTTTGATGCTGCCGATTGCTACAAAAAGCGGTCAGTGTACCTCCTTTTTGGATGCTTTGTTTACCGCAACTTCTGCGGTTTGTGTGACGGGACTGGTTATTAATGATACGGCAACCTACTGGTCTTTATTTGGCCAAGGAGTTATTTTACTGCTGATTCAAATCGGAGGTATGGGAATTATTACGATTGCTATTGCGATTTCTGTTGTTTCCGGACGCAAAATTGGGTTGATGCAGCGAAGTACCATGCAAGAGGCAATTTCGGCTCCAACGGTGGGTGGTATTGTGCGGAGAACGCAATTTATTATTCGGACTACTATTCTTATCGAAATCATTGGTGCGGTTCTTTTAGCCCCTGTTTTTTGCAGGGACTTTGGGTTTTGGAAAGGAATATGGTATTCATTGTTCCATTCTATTTCTGCTTTTTGCAATGCAGGATTTGATCTAATCGGTATAAGAACCCCTTTTTCCTCGTTGACCTCTTATTCTGTACAGCCGATTGTAAATCTTGTGATTATGATGCTGATTATTGCAGGAGGTATTGGATTCCTTACCTGGGAGGATATAAAGAATCATAAATGGCATTTCAAAAAATACCGGATGCAAAGCAAGGTGATTTTTATGGTAACAGGAATATTGATATTCTTACCGGCTCTTTACTTTTTTTGCTTTGAGTTTTCAAATGTGCCTCTTACAGAAAGAGTATGGGTTTCTTTGTTTCAATCCGTTACGCCGAGAACAGCAGGATTTAATACGGCAAATTTGACTTTGCTCAGTGAAGTTGGGCAAATGCTTATCATTATGCTGATGCTCATCGGTGGCTCGCCCGGTTCCACTGCAGGTGGTATGAAAACGACAACTCTTGCAGTTCTCGTTTCATCGGCATTATCTGTATTTAGAAAAAAGGAACACACCCATTTTTTCGGCAGACAAATTCCGGATGGCACTATCAGAAATGCAGCTACGATTTTTTTGATGTATATCGTTTTATTCCTTGTCGGAGGAATGGTAATTAGCAGAACAGAAGATATTCCACTTATGACTGCTCTATTTGAGACAGCGTCGGCAATCGGGACGGTAGGGTTATCGTTGGGAATAACTCCTAAGCTGGGGCTTGTTTCCCATATAATCTTGATTTGCCTGATGTTTTTTGGCAGAGTGGGAGGATTGACCTTGATTTTTGCTACCATTTCTGAAAAAAAGCCTAACGGTTCAAAATATCCTCAGGAAAATATCACAGTAGGTTAAAGGAGAATGAAAAATGAAATCAATATTACTTATCGGTCTGGGAAGATTCGGACGACATATTGCTATAAAATTAGATGAATTGCACCATCAGGTGATGGCGGTAGATAAAGAAGATACCCGAGTTGATGCTGTACTTCCCTTTGTAACCAACGCTCAGATTGGGGATGCGACTAATGAGGATTTTTTAAGTTCGCTTGGTGTTGGAAATTTTGATGTTTGTATTGTGGCTATCGGAGATAACTTTCAGAATTCATTGGAAGTAACGTCCCTTTTGAAGGAACTCGGTGCAAAAATGGTGGTGTCTCGTGCCGCTCGTGATGTTCATGCAAAATTTCTTTTACGAAACGGCGCAGATGAAATTGTTTATCCCGAAAGGCAGCTTGCCGATTGGGTTGCGATTCGTTATAGTGCTGATCATATTTTCGATTACATAGAACTAGATGAAGAACATGCAATCTTTGAAATATCTATACCGGAAGAATGGATAGGAAAAACAATCGGTCAGTTGGATATACGAAAAAAATATAACGTCAATATTATGGCGCTGAAAACAAATGATATTATGAATTTGAAAATAAGTTCCGATACGCAGTTGTCAAAGGACAGTACCATGTTTGTTCTTGGGGAGACGAAACATATTCAAAAATGTTTTCATATTTAATTTTTGAAAGAAGTTGGTGATATGAAAGACTTTGTTTTACTTATGGTGGTATTGGTACCATTTATTTATGGTTATTTTCTTATGGAAAAGCTGGATAAATTTCTCGAGGAAAATCAATCCCAAAAACTTATTTCAGATTCTAAGCTCAGGATTGGATTCGAAACACCTGCAATCATAGATTCTATTGCAGATCTATTAGAACAATTTTCAAGCGAATACCCAAACTATGAGCTGAACCTGTTCTACGGTTCTGTAAGTGAAATAATAAATGGGCTGGGAAATAATAAACTTGATTTTGGCTTTATCATAGAAAATTCCAACGATATTTTGAAAGATGAGTATTGTTCCTTATCCCTTCAAATAAAGCAAAGTGTCATTACTCCAGGCTCTATAGACATTGCGGTACATCCCATCAACACAATTGAGAAACCAGCGAGAGTGATATGGCAAAATGACATTAATTGTATGAAGGGTGTATTTGTAGAAAAATTGCATGATTTTTCGAAGCGTTTTCTGTTTTCGGCTACATGCCCGAATGGAAAAAAAGAAGAAAAGGTGGTATAATTTTTTATATATTGTTTTTGTACAGGGAGGTGACCGTATGGGCGAAAGCAGACAAAATCCGGAACAGTTGCTAAAGTCACTCCAAACCGATGAAGAAAACCGGAATAAAGGGCATTTGAAAATCTTTTTCGGATATGCGGCTGGTGTGGGTAAAACCTACGCCATGTTAGAAGCAGCTCATATGGCAAAACAGCAGGGAATTGACGTGGTAGCCGGTTATGTAGAACCCCACGCATGTCCCAAAACAGCAGCTCTTTTGAATGGCTTAGAAGTTCTTCCTACAAGAGAAGTTTTTTATAATGGTATGATACTGGACGAATTCGACATTGGCATGGCGTTGAAAAGAAAACCACAGCTTATCCTTGTAGATGAACTTGCGCATACGAATGCCGAAGGATGCCGTCATGCAAAACGGTATCAGGACATTAAGGAACTTTTGAATGCAGGGATTGATGTCTATACGACTGTCAATGTTCAGCATATTGAAAGCCTTTGTGATACAGTTGCATCCATTACGGAAATTGTTGTAAGGGAACGCATCCCGGATTCTATTTTTGATAATGCAGATCAGGTTGAATTAATAGATATTGAACCACAGGATTTGATCAACCGTTTGAATACAGGAAATGTATACAGACAGACACAGGCAAAACAGGCAGTAGAAAATTTTTTTACAATAGAAAATTTGACAGCTCTCCGGGAGATTTCACTGCGGCGATGTGCGGACCGGGTGAATATCCTCACAGAAAATACCCGCATAAAAAATCATGGAGATTATCACACAGGCGAACATATTCTTGTATGTCTATCTTCTTCTCCATCCAATGCGAAAATTATCCGTACCGCCGCAAAAATGGCTTCTGCTTTTAAAGGGGAGTTTACGGCTCTATTTGTAGAAACCCCAGATTTTTCGGTGATGAGCGAGGAAAATGTAAAACGCCTGCGTTCAAATATTCGTCTTGCTGAGCAGCTTGGGGCAAAAATAGAAACAGTTTACGGAGAAGATGTTCCGTTTCAGATTGCGGAATTTACTCGTTTGTCCGGTGTGTCAAAGATTGTGATCGGACGTAGTTCTGCTACAAAACGGCATTTGCTCAGCAAACCGACCCTGACAGAAAAATTGATTGATTATGCCCCTAACCTGGATGTGCATATTATTCCGGATACGGTTTCTAATGCGGCAGTGTATCAGTCAAGAGGGGGCAGGAAAAAGAACCATATCGTATTCTCTGTCACTGATACATTAAAATCTACTGCGATTCTGATTTTATCCAGTTTAGTCGGAATGATTTTCCAGAAATTTGGATTTGACGAAGCAAATATCATTACTGTTTTTGTTTTAGGTGTTCTTGTCACCGCTGTCATCACGAAACATCAGATATACAGCCTAATTTTTTCGATTGTAAGTGTTTTGGTCTTTAATTTCCTGTTTACGGAACCTCAATTTACCTTGCAGGCGTATGATCAGGGTTATCCTGTTACCTTTATTATCATGTTGTTGTTGGCATTTTTAACCGGTTCTCTTGCTATACGGATTAAAAACCAAGCAAAACAGGCGGCACAATCTGCTTACCGTACCAAAGTGTTATTTGATACAAACCAGCTATTGCGACAGGCAAAAGATAAAAATGAAATTGTATCTGCAACTTCAAATCAGCTCATTAAACTCTTGAGAAAAGATATCGTTTTTTATTTAGCTGATGGAGAAGTGTTGGATACGCCGCATATTTTTTCTGTAACTGAAGAAAATTTGGAATCGTGTATTTCCGAAAATGAAAAGGCCGTTGCCGGCTGGGTATTGAAAAACAATAAACGTGCCGGAGCTACAACAGGAACGCTTTCCAATGCAAAATGCCTGTACCTTGCTGTTCGCAGCAACAGTATGGTATATGGAGTTATTGGAATCGTGATGGGGGAAATACCTCTTGATCCATTTGAAAACAGTATTCTACTATCCATTCTCGGAGAATGTGCCCTGGCTTTGGAAAATGAGAAAAATGCCCGTGAGAAACAGGAGGCGGCCATTCTTGCAAAAAATGAACAGTTGCGAGCGAACCTGCTACGTGCTATTTCACATGATTTGAGGACACCGCTGACATCCATTTCCGGTAATGCCAGCAATCTTTTGTCCAACGGCGATTTCTTTGATAATGATACAAAAAAGCAGCTGTACATGGATATTTATGATGATTCCATGTGGCTGATTAACCTTGTAGAAAACTTGCTGGCTGTAACCCGGATTGAAGAAGGACGGTTGAATCTCCGTATAACGGAAGATTTGATGGATGACGTGATCACAGAAGCGTTACATCATATTAACCGAAAGAGTGAAGAACATCATATTTCCGTTGAAAGCAAAGAAGAATTTCTTCTTGCAAAAATGGATGCAAAGCTTATTGTTCAGGTAATCATCAATATTGTTGATAATGCTATCAAATATACACCTAAAAACTCTCATATTGTTATTCGGACAGAAAAGCGGGGAAAACAAGCAATCGTATCTATATCGGATGACGGAAACGGAATTGCTGACGAAATAAAGCCACGGATATTCGACATGTTCTATAGCGGTGCAAATCAAATTGCAGACAGCCGCCGAAGTTTAGGACTCGGATTATCTTTGTGCAAGTCCATTATTAACGCCCACGGCGGAGAACTTACTGTTTCAGA
The DNA here is from genome assembly GCF_040096355.1 of Maccoyibacter intestinihominis. Classification (NCBI taxonomy): domain Bacteria; kingdom Bacillati; phylum Bacillota; class Clostridia; order Lachnospirales; family Lachnospiraceae; genus Maccoyibacter; species Maccoyibacter intestinihominis. The sequence continues at coordinate 150,436 of NZ_JBBMEX010000009.1, read as the reverse complement.
TAATCTACCGCACGGAACAGTATTTACATTTACATTACCGGCAGGGGAGGTCAAAGTATATGAATAAGTCACTAATATTAGTTGTAGAAGATGACAAATCTGTCAGAAATTTAATTACAACAACCTTAAAAACGCACGAATACCGATATCTGACGGCACCCGATGGTCAATCGGCAATTTTAGAAACATCTTCACACAATCCTGACATTGTTTTACTTGATTTAGGACTTCCTGATATAGACGGTGTTGAGATTATTAAAAAAATCCGTACTTGGTCAAACATGCCAATTATCGTAATCAGTGCTCGCAGTGAAGATACCGATAAAATTGATGCGTTGGATGCTGGCGCAGATGATTATTTAACAAAGCCATTTTCTGTTGAGGAACTGCTTGCCAGACTACGAGTCACGCAAAGAAGGTTATCGATGATGCAAAAAGTATCCCCTGCCGAAGCGGTTGTTTTTGTAAACGGAAAACTTCGTGTAGATTATGCTGCAGGTTGTGCTTATTTGAATGAAGAAGAATTGCATTTAACACCTATTGAATATAAGTTACTTTGCCTGTTGACAAGAAATATAGGAAAAGTTCTGACCCATACTTTCCTTACGCAAAGCATTTGGGGAAGTAGTTGGGATAATGATATTGCTTCCCTTCGTGTGTTTATGGCAACACTTCGTAAAAAAATCGAGAAAGAACCGAACTCTCCACAATATATCCAAACACACATTGGCGTGGGGTATCGGATGCTGAAAGTTGATTGAACTTCACAACACCATAGTTAATGCAACTGAAAAAATGTGTTCATCAGACGGTAACGTGGTTGGGGAAATGCTTTTAAGGATGGAGAGAAGTTAAAGTAAAATAGGGAGAAATTGTTGCAGAAAACCATCGACATCCGATGTCATAAACGTTATAATATATTTAATAATGACGTTCTAAAAATGCTTTTGTCACCCAAAAGCGCTTTACTTAGATGACACGGAGGTATTTCACATGAGCAAAAGGAATTCAGGGGAACAGAAAAGAGAAAACAGCCAACTGAAAATCACATTTTCCGTATTAATTATGGTACTGTCATTTTTAGCAGAATTGTATACCATGATTATTTTAAAGGGAAATCCGATTTACTTAGCAGGATTTGGTCTGGTATTTTTAATTTTTTCTTATGTGCTGATGAACAGCGTAATGCAGCTACAGTATCAGAAGTTAAGAGAAGAAAAAGAAGAGCATGAAGGTCTTTTGAAGTCAGAAAAAGCAAGTTATCTGATCATCAAGAAATCATTTGATGAAGTCTTTCAGAGAATGGATTATATTGAAAAAAATCTCCAGCTTCCGACAGAAGAATTATTAACAGCACAGAAAGCATTTGCAAAGATCAATATTAACAGAAGTAAAGAAAATGCAGACGCACTTATGAATTCTAATGATAAATTGTTAGAAAAGATCGTGAGTTTTGAAAGAACACTGCAGAACAATAATGAAAAATTATTAGACGGTCAGAATCAGAATATGGAACAGCGTCTGCAGGAAGTGATTTTAAGACAGCAGGAGTTGAGTTCTTCCATAAAAGAATTAGAATTGAATATGAGAAATGAGATCCTCCAGGCAGTAAACTCCATTACATCTTCCCAGCCACAGGTAATCATGCAACAGCCGGTACAGCCGCCTGTTATGGAAAATGTGCAGCCAGAAGAACCGATGGAAGAAGAACCGGTCGTAGAAGAACCAATCGTAGAAGAGCCATTGATTGAGGAACCGGTCGTAGAAGAACCAATTATAGAAGAACCACTGATGGAAGAACCAATTATAGAGGAGCCATTGATTGAGGAGCCGGTCATAGAAGAGCCAATCATGGAAGAACCACTGATGGAAGAGCCAATAGTAGAAGAGTCAATCATAGAGGAACCACTGATGGAAGAACCAACCATAGAAGAACCACTGGTTGAGGAACCATTAATAGAGGAGCCGGTAGCAGAAGAACCGGTTATCCAGGTAGAAGAACCGGCAGAGGAAGCTGAAGAAGAGGAAGAAGAAGTGCTGATTCCGGATATGTCAGATCCAAACAAAATGATGACTCCGGATGAAATTGCAGCATTAATCGCAAATTTATAAAAAATCCTTTAAAAATCTATTGCATTTTTCTAAAAAATGAGATATAATCATTCTTGCGTTGAAAAAATGCATGGGTTTTTAGCTCAGCTGGCAGAGCACCTGACTCTTAATCAGGGTGTCCAGGGTTCGAACCCCTGAAGACCCATTTTGAAAGTACTGTTTTCGATGTTAGAAGAACATTGGGGATGGTGCTTTTTTTATGCAATAAGGGTTTGATATTGAAATTATATTTTTGTAATTGTTTCCGCAGGGCTGCACAAATGAAATATTCCACGTTTCCTTGTGCAGACCATTCCAATGAACCTCTGAAAGCAGAAATCGTGTGCGCCAATGGGCTTCACGATTTCCTGAGTTTCATTTCCATTGCACAAAAAGAAACGTTCCATACTTCATTTGTGCAGCCTGCTAATTTACGAAAAAGTATAGTGTTTATATAAATTGGAAGCATAAAAAATAGAAAAATATAACTTTCATATAGAATAGAAACATAAAAATAAAAAAGTATAGATTTCATATTGATGAGAGATATAATAATAGAATAAACGGAGAAGATATTCAATTGCCACCTATATTCTAACAGCTTAAGTAGCAAGATGGATCATTCCTTATTGACGATTAATAATATTAATCATAAACATATTTTAACAGAAGGGAGCAAAAACAAAACATGGCAGTAGAAAAACGATTTTTAAAATATGTATCTTATTGGACAACCTCTCAAGATGATCAGGAGAACATCCCAAGTACGAAGCGGCAGTTTGAGCTTGCAAAAGTATTGGAACAGGAATTAAAAGAACTCAACTTAGAAAAAGTAAGATTAGATGAACATTGTTATGTCTATGGTCTGCTTCCGGCAACTGCGGGAATGGAAGGTAAGAAAGCAGTGGGATTTATTGCGCATATGGACACCGCACCGGATTTTTCAGGAGAAAATGTAAAGCCGCAGATCATCGAAAATTATAATGGTGAGGATGTTTTATTGCCGGGAAGTGGAACTTATATAAAAGTAGAGGATTTTCCACATTTGGCTTCTTTAAAAGGAAGAACATTGATCACAACCGATGGAACAACGCTGCTGGGTTCTGATGATAAGGCAGGAGTAGCAGCGATTATGCAGGCGGTAGAGGAAATCCAGAAAGAAGGAATCCCTCACGGAGATATCTGGGTAGGATTTACGCCGGATGAAGAAGTCGGACGTGGGGCGGAACTGTTTGATCTGGATTATTTCAAAGCAGATTTTGCATATACGGTAGATGGCGGATATGAGGGCGAAATAGCTTATGAAAATTTCAACGCGGCAAGTGCTGAATTTGTGATCCATGGAGTGAACGTACATCCGGGAGAAGCAAAAGACATTATGGTCAATGCAGCAGCCATTGCCTGTGAAATAGAGTCTAAGATCCCGAAGAACGAGACACCGGAGCATACAGAGGGCAGAGAGGGATTTTATCATCTGACCGATATTTCCGGAAATGTGGAAAAAGCAGAACTTTCCTATATTGTGCGTGACCACGATATGCAGAAATTTTTGAATCGAATCGATTATTTGAAAAAAATAGAAAAAGAGATGCAGGATCTATATGGAAAAGAAACAGTTACCTTGAAAATACAGGAAAGCTATCGCAATATGAATGAGATTATCCGTGAGCATATGGAAATTATTGAAATTGCAAAGGAAGCGATCCGTGAAAACGGAATAGAGCCGACACCTGACCCGATCCGTGGCGGAACCGATGGGGCAACACTCAGCCACAAAGGACTGCCTTGCCCAAATCTTGGAACCGGTGGATATGCTTATCACGGACCAATGGAGCATGTAACGGTAGAAGGAATGGAAACGGTTGTCCGTATTATCAAGAAGATCAGTGAAAAAGTAACTGCATTGTAATCATTCCATATTTTGTGCAGCCCGCTAGTTTAAGAAACAAAATATTTTTTCAGAAAAATTATAGGATTACACAGACGAAATGATAGAGTTTTGTCTGTGTAATTTTTTTAATTACATTTTACCCCCATTTTACATAAGAGTGATTTTATATTTTACATAGGGTTTTTAGAATAAAATCATACCTTCCAAAGAGAAGGAAACATAAAATTTCATAATATGAAAAAGATAATATGGAGGAAAAAAGATGAAAAAAACAGTGTGTTTATTACTTGCCGGCTTAATGACGATCGGTGCATTAACAGGATGCGGCAGCAGTGCAGACAACAAAAAAGATGATTCTGCAAAGACAGAGACAACAGGTGAAAAGAAGTCAGACGGATTTGATACAAGCTCAGATATTACCGTAGTATCCCGTGAGGATGGTTCCGGAACAAGAGGAGCATTCATCGAACTGTTTGGAGTACAGCAGGAAGAGAACGGTGAAAAAGTGGACATGACCACAGAGGAAGCTGTTATCGCAAACAGCACAGCAGTTATGATGACCACAGTAGCCGGAGATGATTACGCGATCGGTTATGCATCCTTAGGTTCTTTAGATGACACAACCAAAGCATTAAAGGTAGACGGAGTAGAGCCAAGCGTAGATACCATTAAAGATGGTTCTTACAAAATCTCCAGACCATTCAACATTGTAACAAAAGACAACGTAAGTGATGTTGCACAGGATTTCATCAACTACATCATGAGTGATGACGGACAGAAAGTAATCGAAGACAACGGATACATTTCCGTATCAGATGGAAAATTCGAGAGCAACGGAGCAAAAGGTAAGATCGTAGTTGCAGGTTCTTCTTCTGTAACACCGGTTATGGAAAAATTAAAAGAAGCATACTTAGCAGTAAACAAAGAAGCAGAGATCGAAGTTCAGGAAAGTGATTCCACAACAGGTATGACAGCAGCAATGGAAGGAACCTGTGATATCGGAATGGCATCCCGTGAATTAAAAGACAGCGAGAGCGAGTTAAAAGCAACAGCAATCGCAATGGACGGAATCGCAGTCATCGTAAACAAAAACAACACATTAGATGACATCACATCCGACCAGGTAAAAGATATCTACTTAGGAGATGTAACAAGCTGGGATGAGCTGTAAAAAGGTTAAGGAGCTATGGCTCCTTCCCTCATTTAAAACAAGGTAATTCAAATAAAGGAAACAATACCCGCTGACAAGCGGGTATCCGTAGTATCTGAAAATAAATAGAGAGAGAAATGATATGAGCAAATATAAAGGAAAAGAAAAACTGATGGAGATCATATTCCTCATTGCAGCATGTATATCCATCATATCGGTTGTTTTAATCTGTATTTTTCTATTCATGAATGGAATACCGGCAATGAAGAAAATCGGATTTGGCGATTTTATCTTCGGACAGAGATGGAGACCGGGAAATAATATTTTCGGGATCTGGCCAATGATCCTGGGAAGTATCTATGTAACGGCAGGAGCAATCATCATTGGAGTACCAATCGGTGTATTGTCCGCAATCTATCTTGCGAAGTTCTGTCCAAAGGGAATTTACAAAATTATCAAACCGGGTGTTGAGCTGTTAGCGGGAATCCCGTCGGTTGTATATGGATTTTTCGGACTGGTCGTACTTGTACCGTTTATCCGCAATACCTTTGAAGGGAACGGAAACAGTATTTTAACGGCATCCATTCTGCTTGGAATCATGATACTTCCAACGATTATCGGAGTATCGGAATCAGCCATCCGTGCCGTACCAAATAAATATTACGAAGGTGCACTGGCACTGGGTGCAACACATGAAAGAAGTGTATATTGTACCGTTGTACCGGCAGCAAAATCGGGAATCATGGCAGGAATTGTCCTTGGAATCGGAAGAGCGATCGGAGAGACCATGGCTGTTATCATGGTTGCAGGAAACCAGGCAAGAATGCCAAAGGGCATATTTAAAGGGATCAGAACCCTGACCGGAAATATCGTGATCGAGATGGGATATGCTACAGACCTTCACAGAGAAGCATTGATCGCAACAGGTGTGGTACTGTTCGTATTTATTCTGATGATCAACCTGTTATTTTCCGTATTAAAAAGAAGGAGGGCTGATTAATGGATGTTGAAATGAAAATCCAAGAACCGATCAATAAGGTTACAAGAAAACAAAAATTAAAAAACTACAGTAAGCATCCGGGTTCTTTCCTTCTTGCATTACTTACAAAGCTGGCAATTTTACTGACGGTTTTAGCACTGGGCTTTATCCTGATCTACATTTTAGTAAAAGGAATCCCAAACCTAAGCACAGACCTTTTTGCACTCAAGTATACGACCGAAAATGTGTCCATGCTTCCTGCAATTATAAACACACTGATGATTACCTTACTTTCCTTATGTATAGCAGGACCGATTGGAATTTTTTCAGCGATATATTTAGTAGAGTATGCAAAAAAAGGAAACAAACTAGTGGGAGTGGTTCGCGTTACGGCGGAAACACTGACAGGAATTCCATCCATAGTTTACGGACTGTTCGGAATGTTGTTTTTTGTTACAACGTTAAAATGCGGTTATTCCCTTCTGGCAGGAGCGCTGACCTTATCCATTATGGTGCTTCCGGTCATTATGCGAACAACGGAAGAGGCATTGTTAGCAGTTCCTAACTCCTTCCGTGAAGGAAGTTTTGGACTTGGAGCAGGAAAACTGCGTACCATATTTAAAATCGTTCTTCCGTCAGCAGTACCGGGAATTTTAGCAGGAGTCATTCTTGCGATCGGACGTATGGTAGGTGAAACAGCAGCGCTGATCTATACGGCAGGTACGGTTGCAGAGATTCCTTCGAGCATCATGAGTTCGGGAAGAACACTTGCAATCCATATGTACAGTCTTTCAAAAGAGGGACTTTACACAAATCAGGCATATGCAACAGCGGTCGTATTACTGATCGTTGTAGTTCTGATCAATATGCTTTCTAATTTTGTGGCAAAAAAATTTACGAAAAAATAGGAGGAGCAGATGGGAAACAAATTTGAAATCAAAGATCTCAATCTGTATTATGGCGATTACCACGCGTTAAAAAATATCAACATGAATCTGGCTGAGAACGAGATCACAGCCTTTATCGGACCTTCCGGATGTGGAAAATCCACATTTTTAAAATGTCTGAACCGTATGAATGACTTAGTAGAAGGATGTAAGATTACAGGTTCCGTAACCTTAGACGGAGAAGACATTTACGGAAACATGGATGTCAATAAGTTAAGAAAAAGAGTAGGTATGGTATTCCAGAACCCGAATCCGTTTCCAATGAGTGTTTATGACAATATTGCCTATGGACCGCGAACCCATGGAATCCGTAATAAAAAAGTGCTGGATGAAATTGTAGAGCGTTCTTTAAGAAACGCAGCAATCTGGGATGAATTAAAAGATCGTCTGAAAAAAAGTGCACTTGGTCTTTCGGGAGGACAGCAGCAGAGACTCTGTATCGCAAGAGCACTTGCGGTAGAACCGGAGGTAATTCTGATGGATGAGCCGACTTCTGCATTAGACCCAATTTCCACTTCCAAAATCGAAGATTTAGTCATTGATTTAAAAAGTAAGTATACAATTATTATGGTAACACATAATATGCAACAGGCAACCCGTGTCTCAGATAAGACAGCATTTTTCCTGTTAGGAGACATGATTGAATATGGAGATACCGAAGAATTATTCTCTATGCCGAAAGATAAGAGAACAGAAGATTACATTACAGGGAGGTTTGGATAATGCGAAACCGATTCGACAGACAGTTAGAGCAGCTTAACAATGAACTGATTAATATGGGCAGCCTGATCGAAGAAGCAATCGAGATGGCAATTACCGCACTGATGAAGCAGGATGCCAAAAAAGCAAAGGAAATTGTGGACTTCGATGAAGAAATTGATGAAAAAGAAAGAGAAATCGAAAGTCTTTGTCTGAAACTTCTCTTACAGCAGCAGCCGGTGGCAAAGGATCTGCGTCAGATATCCGCAGCATTGAAGATGATCACAGATATGGAAAGAATCGGAGACCATGCCGCAGATATTTCTGAGATGACAATCCTGATGGCGGGTACTCCTTATATCAGAAACATTGAACATCTGCAGACCATGGCAAAAGAAGCAATGGTTATGCTGGTAAAGAGCATCGAAGCCTATGTGGAAAAGGATTTGGCAAAAGCGGAAAAAGTCATTGAAAGTGATGATGTGATCGATGATCTGTTTGATCAGATCAAAGCGGAGCTGATAGATGCCATTCATCAGAATCCGGAGAATGGAGAACAGGCAGCAGACCTTCTCATGGTATCAAAGTATCTTGAGAGAATCGGAGATCATGCAACAAATATTGCAGAATGGGTAATCTTCTCCATTACAGGAAACCATCCGGGCTAGGAAAACAGCAAAGGAAAATACTTCTAACCTCGAAAATTTACATAGATTTTACATAAATACCCCTTGTTTTTTACAAACCCCACCTACAATGGCTTTGATAGTGTAAAAAAATAGTAAAGTATGTAAATTTAAGAGGAGAAGAGATGGATTTTTTTGATTTATTGACAATGGTAGGCGGACTGGCTCTGTTCCTGTACGGAATGGATGTTATGGGAGACGGTCTTGCAAAGACTTCCGGTGGTAAACTGGAACAGATCTTGGAAAAACTGACATCTACACCAATTAAAGCAGTATTACTTGGTGCAGGAGTAACGGCAGTCATTCAGTCATCATCGGCAACGACAGTCATGGTTGTCGGTTTTGTTAACTCCGGGATTATGAAATTATCCCAGGCAGTGGGAATTATCATGGGTGCCAATGTTGGTACAACAATCACTTCCTGGATTTTGAGTCTGACGGGAATTGAGAGCGAGAACTTCTTTATACAGCTTTTAAAACCGTCCTCATTCGCTCCGATTTTAGCATTAATCGGAATCTTTATGATGATGCTGACAAAGGACAGCAAGAAAAAAGACATTGCATCCATTATGCTTGGATTTGCGGTCCTGATGTTTGGTATGGAAACTATGAGTGAAGCAGTAAAACCTCTTGCAGATGTGCCGGAGTTTACAAATATCCTGATGATTTTCACCAATCCGATTCTTGGTATGTTAGCAGGTCTTGTTTTAACGGCAGTTATTCAGAGTTCTTCTGCATCGGTAGGTATTTTGCAGGCTCTTTGTGCAACCGGTTCGATGAGTTTTGGAATCGCATTACCGATTATCATGGGACAGAATATCGGAACCTGTGTTACGGCAATGATTTCTTCTATTGGAGCAAAGAAAAATGCAAAACGTGCAGCATTGATACATCTTTATTTTAATATTATAGGAACCGTACTGTTCATGATTGTATTCTATGCAATTAACTCGTTTGTACATTTTGAATTTTTAAATGATGCGGCAAATCCAATGGGTATTGCAGTAATTCACAGTACCTTCAACATTGCAGCAACACTGGTACTGCTTCCGTTTGGAAAGGTATTGGTAAAGCTGGCAACACTTACCATTCCGGAGACCGAGGACGAAAAAGTGGAGGAAATCCCGGATGCAACAAAACTTCTCGATACACGTTTCTTAGAGAAGCCGGCATTTGCTGTTGCCCAGTGTAAGAATGTTGGAATCGAAATGGCAAAATTAGCACAGCGTTCCTTAGAGTATGCAATTGATTCGATTACCGATTATGACCAGAAAAAAGTCAAAGATGTGTTCCGTTTAGAGGATATGATCGATCACTATGAAGATGAGCTTGGAACATATCTGATGAAGTTAAGTGGAAAACCTCTGTCTGATGAGGATAATCATACCGTATCAAATCTTTTCCACTGTATGGGAGATTTTGAGCGGATCAGTGACCACGCTTTGAACTTAGCCGAAACTGCAATGGAAATGCAGGCAAAAGAGGAGACTTTCTCAGAAAAAGCAAAAGGCGAGTTAGTGACCTACGGCGAAGCAGTAAAAGAGATCATGGATCTATCCGTAGAGGCATATAAGTCAGGAAGCATGGCACTTGCTGAAAGAGTAGAGCCGTTAGAAGAAGTCATTGATGATCTGAATGTAAAGATCAAGAATCATCATGTAAAACGTCTTCGCAAAGGAAAATGTACGATTGAACTCGGACTTTCCCTGTCTGACATTCTGACAAACTATGAGCGTGTGGCAGATCACTGTTCAAACATCGCAGTCTGCCTGATCCAGGTAGAAGAAGATGGATTTGAAACACACGAATATCTGAATGAAGTAAAACAGAAGGATAATAAAGACTTCCAGAACTTATATCAGATGTATTATAATAAATATCAGATAGGTAAAGCTGACAAATAAAAAAGCAGGTGATGAAATGGCTTTGATTTACATTGTAGAAGATGATGTGAATATTCGAGAAATTGAGACATTTTCTTTAAAAAACAGTGGTTATACGGTAATGGATTTTGAGTGTGCAAAAGATTTTTACCATAAACTTTCGGATAAGGTTCCGGACTTGATCCTTTTAGATATCATGCTTCCGGACGAGGACGGACTTGAGATTTTAAGAAAACTCAGAAAAAATCCGGAGACCAGAAAAGTTCCGATCATTATGGTAACAGCGAAAACCACGGAAATTGATAAGGTAAAGGGGCTGGATTCAGGAGCAGACGATTATCTGACAAAGCCATTTGGAGTCATGGAGCTGATCTCCAGAGTGAAAGCGCTTCTTCGCAGAAGTATGAATATGGACGAATCAAAGATTTTGTCCTTAGGTGAAATCTCTATTGATAATGAGAAACATAGAGTAAGCGTGCAGGGTCAGCCCTGCGAGCTTACTTATAAGGAATTTGAACTTTTGAAACTTATGCTCCAGAACGTTGGCATTGTTCTTTCCCGTGACGTAATTATGGAACGCGTCTGGGGAGTAGACTTTGAAGGAGAATCGAGAACCCTTGATATGCACATTAAGACACTCCGTCAGAAGTTAGGCGAAAGTGGAAAACGGATCAAGACCGTGCGTAACGTAGGCTATCGATTGGAGTAGTGATAAGATGAAAAAAAAGATAAATCTTCAATTTATGTTTATTTCGGCGGTAGGTATTCTGTTAACATTCTGTTTATCTACCGTTATTTTTTATGAATTATTTAAGAGTGAAGTTGTAGACGAGTTAAAGACCTATGCAGATGTCATCAAAGAGACACAGTCATACGATCAGATCCTGCAGGGAGAATACGATCCTGATGTGGATGACCTCAGGATCACAATGATAAAAAAAGACGGAAAAGTCTTTTACGACAGTTTTGCGGATGCAAAAAAAATGGAGAACCATGCAAACCGGCAGGAGGTCCGCCAGGCATTAAAGCATGGAAATGGAAAAGCAATCCGTACGTCGGATACTTTAGATAAGAATACGTTTTATTATGCAGTCCGTTTAGACGATGGAAATATTCTTCGTGTTGCAAAGGAGTCAAGAAGTATCTGGAGTGTCTTTATCAAAGTGACTCCGGCAATCCTGATCCTGATCTTTGTGATTCTTGCGATCAGTAAGATGCTGTCAGATGTTCTGACAAAGAGCCTGTTGTTGCCGATCGAGCAGATGTCAGAGAATCTGGATCACTTAGAGGACATCACAACCTATAAAGAACTGATGCCGTTTATCAATACGATACAGGAGCAGCATAAAAATATTTTAATGAATGCAAAGATGCGGCAGGAGTTTACGGCAAATGTATCACATGAATTAAAGACACCGTTAACAGCCATCTCCGGCTATTCCGAACTGATACAGAACGGAATGACAAATGAAGAGGAGACGATCCGTTTTGCGGGAGAGATCCATAAGAGTGCAAAACGTCTGCTGACCCTGATCAATGATACGATCCGTCTGTCGCAGTTAGACACCTCCGAACAGAAGGTGATCTATGAAGCGATCGACTTATATAAAATAGCTGAGGATTGTGTGAATATGCTGAAATTTTCAGCCGAGAATCATGGTATTACCATTTCGATACATGGAACAAATGCTTACTTAGAAGGCAACAAAGAAATGCTTGAAGAGGTCGTCTATAATCTTTGTGACAATGCGATCCGTTATAATAACGAAGGTGGAAAAGTAGATGTTACGGTAAAACCGGTAAAGGGAAAAATCTATCTTTGTGTCGAGGACAATGGTATCGGAATTTCCAAAGAGCATCAGGAGAGGATTTTTGAAAGATTTTACCGGGTAGATAAGAGCCGCTCGAAATCCACCGGAGGAACCGGACTTGGACTTGCCATTGTAAAACATATCATCCAGCAGCATGGCGCTCATATGGAGCTGACCAGTGAAAAAGGCAAAGGAACAAAGATAGAGATCGAATTTTCAAAGAGCAGATAAGAGTATTCTGCATAAGATAAAATAAAAAATGGATATCTTTAACAAAATACTCTTTTATACTTATCACAAATCTTTTATCCAGAAACGAATGAGAAATATGAGAGCATCTCTTCGTGAGATGGAAGAAATCTTAAATAAGGAAGCCTAAGATTTCCTCCGGGGTGTCCACAATGTGGGATGCCCCTTCTTTTTCTAAAAAGGCACGTCCCTTAAAGCCCCATGCAACACTGATGCAGTCCATGCCGGAATTTGCGGCAGTCTGCAGATCCACTTCGGAATCCCCTACATAAACGGCAGAGTCAGCGTGTTCGCCTAACTCCTCTAAGGCAGTAAAGACCGTATCCGGTGCAGGTTTCTTTCTTACGCCGGTTCTTTCACCGATCGCCACAGAAATGATCCCTTCAAAAAAATCTGCTGCAAGACGTTTGACTGCTGCATCATTTTTATTAGAAACGATCGCCATAGGGATCTCATGTTCCTGTAAAGTCTTTAAAAGCTCCATAATGCCCGGATACGGAGCAGTTGCTTCTTTACAGTGGTCAGTATAGTAGGTTTTAAAAGCGGCAAATACTTCTTCAAACTGTGGGTTATCCTCTCCCTGTGGGATTGCACGGATCAAAAGAAGCCGCAGTCCGTTGCCGACAAAGCTCTGGACTTCAGGAAGCGTTCTGGTCGGCATATCAAATTCCTGCAACGTATGGTTCAGGGCATTCGTTAAATCCTCGATCGTATTTAAAAGTGTTCCATCTAAGTCAAAGATGACGGTAGAATATTTTTTCAAGAAAAAGACCTCCTTGCAATTAATTTATGGATCGGGTGTCCGAGAGAAGAAAATTTTTCTTCGTATTCAGTCATTACATTTCCTTCGTTTAAGACCGGGTCGTGGTGCAGATCAAAGGTATGCGCATCAAGCGTCCATCCGGCTTCTGCTACTTCCTCCATAGAGAAAGCAAACAGATCATCATTGTCCGTCTTAAATTCCACAACACCGTTTCCCGCTAAAATCTTATCATAGCGTTCAAAGAACTGCCGGCTGGTCAGACGGCGCTTGGCGTGGCGTTCCTTTGGCCATGGGTCGGAAAAATTCAGATAGATCTTAGCGACCTCTTCTTTATCAAAGACTTCCGTAATGATAGAAGCGTCCATGCACAAAAAGCGGATATTTGGCAGAGGCTCTATCTCCATTTTCTGTAAAGCACGGAGCAGTACGGAAGAATAACGCTCAATTCCGATGTAATTGATATCCGGGTGTTCTTTTGCAAGCTTCATGATGAACTGCCCCTTTCCCATGCCGATCTCAATGTGGATCGGATTCTCATTTCCAAATATCAGATGCCAGCGCCCTTTTTCTGCCATCGGTTCCTGTATACAATGCGGGCTGTCAGCGATTGCTTCATCTGCGCCCGGAATATTCCTAAGTCTCATAATGTCACTCCTATAAAATCATTTTGCAATACATATTTTACATGAAAAGGACAGGAAAAAAAAGAGTTTATAAAAAATAAGTTGCACCAAGAGGACAGGGAGATTATACTATTAAATAGTGAGCAATTTTAAAAATAGAAGATAGAAATATCAGGGAATGATAATATGGAGAAGAAAGAATGAAGAAAAACAGATGGAAAAAGGGCATAGCACTCTTTTTAAGCATAACGGCAATATTTACAGGCAGCATGATCCCGGTACAGGCATCTGAATACTGGCCGCAGGCACCGGAAACGGCATCTCCGTGTGTGATGGTGATGGAGATGAACACGGGAGCTGTATTATATGAAAAGAATGTAGACGAGGTTCATTACCCGGCAAGTATCACGAAGATCATGACAACGCTGATCGCCATTGAAAAAGGAAAGATGGACGATATCGTTACTTTTTCAGCGGATGCGGTATACAAAAACGAGGGAGACACCTCCCATATTTCAAGAGATTTAGAAGAGAAGATGACTTTAGAGCAGTGTCTTTACGGCGTCATGCTCGAATCTGCAAATGAATGTGCCTATGCCGTTGCAGAGCATATCGGCGGTGGTGATGTCAGCAAGTTTGTCGATATGATGAATGAAAAGGCAAAAGAATTAGGATGTACGAATACGCATTTTAATAACACGAACGGTCTTCCGGACGAGCAGCACTATACCTCAACGAGAGACATGCTCTTAATCGCCCGTGCCGCATATGAGAATGAGGAATTTCGTAAGATTACAGGTACGAAGGTCTATGTCATTCCTCCGACCAATAAGCATGAAGACGAAACCACACTACATAATCACCACAATATGCTCTATCCGTTCCGTACGGCAAAATATATCTATGATGGATGTACCGGAGGAAAGACCGGATATACCGTAGCGGCAAACAGTACACTGGTCACTTATGCAGAGCGTGACGGAATGTCCCTAGTCTGTGTCGTTATGAATGCACAGGCACCGGCGCATTTTGAAGACACGGTAAATCTGTTCAATTACTGTTTTGACAATTTCCAGATATTCAGTGTCAAAGATAATGAAAAAGCATATACCAAGGACAAGATACAGGATACGGGAATCCTGAATACGGATCAGTCCTTTGCAGGCTTGGATAAAAACGGAGGGATCATCCTTCCAAAGACCGCTTCTTTTGAAGATGCGAAAGTAGAAGTGAAAGAAAAAGGTGAATCAAAGAACAGTGCCGGCCGTCTGGAATACACCTATGCAGGACATGCTGTGGGTGGAGCCGATATCATGGTCACAAAAGCAGAGCCGGAGAAGTTCCCATTTGACAATACAAAAGAAGCAGGCAAAAAGGGAGAAAAGACAGCATACGTCAAAGGAAATACCATTGTGATGTTAGTGATCATCGTATTAGTCTGTGCAGCATTAGCACTGATCGGACGATATGTTTCCGATAACTCCTTTGTGATAAAGACGAAAGTGGACAGAAAGCGAAATAAACCGGACCCACGTTATACCATCATCCGAAATTCGAAAAAGAAATGGCGCAGAAAGTAGAATAAGACTTAAATCAAAGACAAACAATATAGAAAAGGACAAGTTCAAGTTGAAGAAATTGTCCTTTTTGTTATTTATAGACATATCGAAAAAATAAATAAAATGTCAGATAATGTATAAACAATTCACATTAAAATATCTAACTTAAAGTTCTATCAGACTATTTAAAAGAGTTACCAAAACAGGTTTATTTAAAGTATAGAACAGGATCCCATTAGAAGTCTTTACCATCGTAATGTATTTATCCTGAAAGGTAATGGAACCTTCGATCGTATCCATCAGATAGGAAGCTAACTTAGCATCCGCTCTTAAAAATACAGTCTCATATTCTTCTAACGGCTCGACAGAAGCGGAAGCCTTTTGAAACAGATAACGCAGATCCTCTTCCTGTTCTAACTGTTCTCTGGACTTATTGATGATAAAATAGCCGTTAGAGTCCTTTGGCATATTCATGGATTTGACAGCCCGCTGCACCTGTTTGGCAAGACTGTCGGAAGCAGGATAAAGAGATTCAAAGTAAGACATGAAATCAGAAGCCTGCTTAAAGTGTCGGTTTGTTCCTTTTTCTAAAACCTCCGTCATCAGAATCCGCTTGATAATGGTTTCGCAGGTCTGTCGTGACGGATTCTTGCGAAGTGTAGAATGCATGGTTTGATGGTCCATGGTAAATCCCCTTTCCTGTTATTAAGAATATTATAGAAAAAATCAACCGGAACGACAACCCTGTTTTACAAGGATTTTTCACTTTTATAGGTTTGACAGGGATTTTCCAAGAGCATATAATAAGTATATAAAAATACCAAAAGTACATCTATGGAGCGGAAAAAAATGGCAGAAGAGAAGAAAGAACGATTATCCAGACAAGAGAAGAAAGAGCAGCAGCTAGAAGCAATCCGTAAGCTGATCGAAGAAAAGGGCGGGGTAGCGAAAACGTCAGAGCTGTATACCTTAGGTCTGGACTATCGGGTACTCCAGAGATTTGTAGAGGAAGGAACGTTAGAAAGGATCAAGAGCGGGTACTATTCCTTAGGTTATCGTAAGAAATCCGAAGAAGAGATTATACCGGTGCTGTTCCCGGATGGAGTGCTGTGTATGGAGAGCGGTCTTTATTATCAGGGATATCTCAAAGAACGTCCTTACATATGGAGTATTGCGGTGGATAAGAACACTTCAAAATCCAGATTTAAGATGGATTATCCGATCGTACATCCATACTATACGGAAACGAAAGTCTTAGAGATGGGTGTCGAAACCTTCGATATGAACGGACAGAAGATAAAGATATACGAAAAAGAGCGTCTGATCTGCGATTGTCTGAAATATGAGGACAAGTTAGATGCAGACAGTCTGAAAAAGGGACTGCTTGCATTCATCAAAGATGAAGAAAAAGACATCGCAAAACTCATGATGTATGCAAGAGAGCGTCGAGTGGTAGAAAAAGTACGCAATAGGATCGGGGTGTGGCTGTAATGTCCAAAAAGAGCCTGTCAGCCGTAAAGGCAAAGAGTGAAGAACTGAAAATTCCATATGAGAACCTGTTATCGGCATTTGTCATAGAAGAAGCCGTAACGGCGTTCTGTGGATCTGACGAGGCAGAGAACTTCCGGTTAAAAAACAACAGCATATTGTCGTTGGAGTATTACAGGCGAAAAGCACCGACACGTTTAGAGTATGTGGTCTTAAGCGAAGAAGAACTGACCGTGCGAAATGTGATACACCGCATGAGTAAGATCTTTCAGAATGAGAAAAAAGCAGAGCTTTGGTGGAAATACCGGGTAGAAAAAGAGGACGAAGGCATCTGCGTATATTTAAGTGCTAAAATCGAAGAACTTCAGATCCCGGTGCAGCTGGTCTTAGAGCAGGAAAAAGAGGAGCCGTCAGAGCCTTCGCGTGAAGAGCTGCATCCGTTCTTAGAAGAGGAGCGGAGTGTGGAATATCTGCATTATCCGATGGAAGGGATATTAGCGGAGCATTTTATCCGTATCATGAGGGATATGGAGCTTATCAATGACATGGGAAGTTATTATATTCTCTATGAGCTGCTCAGCAAAGAAATGAACAGCAGCAGAAAAGTCACGGAGCAGATAGAAAGTCTTGCAAAAGAGCAGAGGATTCCGCTGAAAAAAGAGCGTTTTGAGATGTTTGAAGGATATCAGAACAGTTCTTATATGAAAAAGAAATGGAAATCCTATTTAAAGAAAGAAAAAAAGAAGACCCCTTCCTTTGAAGAGGTCATGAAAGTCATGATCGCTTATTATCGTCCGATCTGGGATTCCCTTGCCGAAGGAAATTATTATTTAGGAGACTGGATGCCGGAATTAATGCGTTATCTGGATTAAGCGATTAATTGGAAAGTTCGGAAGTTTCCCGAAATATGGCATCTCCTTCTAAGTCATGCAGATATTGTAAAGCCTGATAGTAGGAAGCCCTTGTATCGAGTTCAAAAAATTGTACATCAAGAGGCGGCAAAAAGTCTAAGTCCTCTTGCGGAACATACAACGTCTTACATTTGTCCTGAACATTTTTAATGGAATACTGACGTAAAAGAAGGCATTTTCCTAATTTGGTAATGCAGGACTTAGAGTAAACCGTAGAAAGGATCTGCTCGGTCTCGTCTTCTTTTCGCTGTATCGTACAGATGTCGTAGGATGCACTCATTTCTAAGAGATGTGCAGCTAGCTTCGGATCGAAAAAAGGCGTATCTATGGAAATATAGAAAGCCCGTTCTTCATCGATCATGGACAAAGTGCTGAACACACCGGCTAAAGGACCGGCATTCAGGTAAATATCGGAAATCTCCTGTACGTTTAAATGCAGATGGGAATAAATGCCCTTCTGCTTTACGGATAAATATATTTTTGAGAAATATGGCTCAAATTTATGAACAAGGTATTCAACCATGCAGCAGTTGCCAAATGGAAGCAGGGCTTTGTCAGAACCCATGCGTGAACTGTCACCGCCACAGAGAATTACTAATGCATTCTCCATAGGAATCCTCCTTTGTAAAAGACTAGAATCGACAATACTATATCACAAAATGCAAATGATTGCGAGGAAAAAATGAAGCAGGAATACTTAGATGCAAAATTAGAAAGATATCGTCAAAAAGAAATATACCCGTTTCATATGCCGGGACATAAGCGAAAAGAGCATGCATTAATGGACCCTTATTCCATGGATATCACGGAGATCGAAGGGTTTGACAATCTGCATGAACCGGAAGGGATCCTGTTAGAAGGCAAGGAACGGTTAGCAGAGTTATATGGAGCAAAAGAGAGTTTTTTCTTAGTAAACGGAAGTACCTGCGGACTGTTAGCAGCGATCAGTGCCGCCACAAGGAGGGGAGATACCATACTGATGGCAAGAAACTGTCATAAAGCCGTCTATCATGCCGTGGAATTATCAGAGTTAAAGACCGAATATCTCTATCCGTCCATCACAAAAGAAGGGATACAGGGCAGCATCCATCCGAAAGATGTGGAGGAGGCATTGAAAAGACATCCTAAGATCAAAGCCGTTATCCTCACCTCACCAACTTATGATGGAGTGCTTTCGGATATCAGAACGATCGCAGGGATGGTTCATGAGAAGAACATTCCGCTCATCGTAGACGAGGCACACGGAGCACATCTTGGATTTTCAGAGAGTTTTCCGGCTTCTGCAGTATCAGAAGGAGCGGATGTCGTGATCCAGAGTTTTCATAAAACACTTCCGTCACTGACGCAGACAGCCGTGCTCCACCGCATGAGTGAACGGATCGCACCCGAAAGGATACGAAAATATCTGAGCGTGTATCAGACATCTTCTCCATCCTATCTGTTAATGGCATCGATAGACCGGTGTGTGAGGATCTTACAGAGCCGGAGTGAGCGGTATTTTGCAGACTTAGAAGAGAATCTGACCACCTTTTATCGGAAGGTGCAAGACTTAAAGCATTTAAAAGTCCTGACAGAAGAAGATTTTTCAAAAGAAGAGGGATATGCATTTGATCCTACAAAAATCCTCATTTATACGGGAGATACGGATATGACCGGAAAAGAACTGATGGACATATTAAGAAAAGACTGGGATATGGAGTTAGAGATGGCATCCGGGTATTATGCACTGGCACTGACCGGTATTATGGACACGGAGGACGGATTTTTCAGTCTTTCCGAAGCACTTCATACGATCGATGAACAGATGAAAAAGACAGGGAAAGATGTTGCGGTAGAAGAATCTATCAAAATAGAAGATGAAAACGAACATGTTTCGTATCTCTTTATGCAGGAATTGTATGGAAAAAAAGAAGTGGTCTACCCGGTCTGGGAAGCAGAGGACATAAGAAAAATGGAGATCTCTTTAGAAAGTGCATTAGGAAAGATCAGTGCGGTAACGGTCAGCCTGTATCCGCCGGGAATCCCGCTCCTGCTTCCGGGAGAACGGATCGAGAATGGATTTTTAGAAGGAATCGCAAAATGCCGGGAAAGCGGACTGCATATCAGCGGATTGTCCGGGACATCAAATGAACGGATAGAGGTTGTGATTCCGTAAAAATTATATTATACTATTTATAATTGGCTTTTTGCCAAAAACGCATTAAGGGAGAGATCATGGGCAGAATATTTTGTCTGATGGGGAAAAGTTCATCAGGAAAAGATACGTTATATGCAAGATTATCAGAGAAGCTGCATTTTTCTACCATCGTTCCCTATACCACACGCCCGATCCGGGAAGGTGAAGAAGAGGGAAGAGAATATCACTTTATTACGGAAAAAGAAGTAGAAGAGTTCGAAAAGCAGGGGCGCATTATTGAGCTACGCGCATATAATACGGTACACGGGGTCTGGAAATATCTCACAGTGGATGATAAACAGACCGATGTAGAGCATCACGATTATCTGATGATCGGAACGGTGGAATCCTACCGGAAATTAAAAGAATACTACGGAGAAGCGTATCTGGTGCCGATATATATAGAAGTAGATGATGGTGTCCGTTTGCAGAGAGCTTTAGAGCGGGAGAGAAGTCAGGCAGAGCCGAAATATGCGGAGATGTGCCGCAGATTTCTTGCGGATGAGGCAGATTTTTCACCGGAAAAGCTGCAGGAGGCAGGCATCACAAAGACATTTGTTAACAACGATTTAGAGCATACCGAGCAGGAGATCATTTCTTATGTGAAATCCTGTATGACAGAATCCACAATGAGGTGACCGTATGGATATGAAGATTAATGAGACAACTCCGGTTTCTCAGGTAGAAGCGACAGCTCCAAAGGAAAAGGTAGACGGAGATTTTAAGTTTACTTTAACCAGTAAGATCGAAGAGTCGGAATTGCAGGAAAAGCTTAACGGACTGATGAAAGAGATCGACAAACAGGGCAAGAAGCTTTCCGAGCATATGGATGTAAGGGATATGAAAAAATACCGCTCACTCGTCAAGGAATTTATGAATGAGGTAGTCAACCGTTCCCATAAATTTTCCAGAGAGAATTTTTTAGACCGGCGCGGCAGACACAGGGTATATGGTATTGTCCGTCTGGTGGATAAGAATTTGGATGAATTAGCGGAAGAGTTAGTCAAAGATGAGAAAGATCATATCAATATTTTAAATAAAGTGGATGAGATCAGGGGACTTCTGATCGACATTTCTACATAAAGGAGATTTCAATGGCAGGATTTGCGGAGATTATAGGACATGAACAGATAATTGAACATTTACAGAATGCGATCTTATCGCAGAAGGTTTCACATGCCTATATTTTAAACGGACCGGATGATTCCGGGAAAAAAATGATAGCGGAAGCATTTGCAATGGCACTTCAATGCGAAAAGCATGGGACAGAGGGCTGTATGGAATGTCATTCCTGCAAACAGGCGATCAGCAAAAACCAGCCGGATATTATTTATGTGACACATGAGAAGCCAAACACGATTTCCGTGGATGATATCCGTAGACAGGTAAAGGACGATGTGGATATCAAGCCGTATGCAAGTCCGTACAAGATCTATATCATCGATGAAGCGGAAAAAATGAATGTACAGGCGCAGAATGCATTGTTAAAAACGATCGAAGAGCCGCCGGCATATGTGGTCATTCTCTTATTGACAACCAATGCAGATTCGTTTCTGCCAACGATAAATTCCCGCTGCATCACACTGGATTTAAAAGCAGTGCCAAATGAAAAGATCAAAAGTTATCTGATGGAGCATTGCCAGATCCCTGATTATCAGGCAGAAGTGTGTACGGCGTTTGCACAGGGAAATGTAGGAAAAGCGATCAAATTAGCATCCTCAGAATCCTTTAACGAGATTAAAAACTCGGCATTACAACTGATCCGCAGATTAAAAGAGATCGACCTCTACGAAATGATGGAGGCAGTAAAGCAGATCAGTGAATACAAACTGGAAATAAACGACTATTTTGATATCATGATGATCTGGTATCGGGATGTCTTATTATATAAAGCAACAGCAGATGTCAACCATCTGGTATTCCGGGATGAGATCTATGACATCAAAAAGAGTGCGAGCAAAAGTTCCTATGAGGGAATTGAGCAGATCTTAGAGGCATTAGAGAAAGCAAAAGTCCGTCTGAATGCCAACGTCAATTTTGATCTGGTCATTGAACTGCTGCTGTTGACGATAAAGGAGAATTAACATGATAAAAATTGTAGGAGTCCGATTCCGTAAAGCCGGAAAAATCTATTATTTTGATCCGGCAGGAATGGAAATAGAGACGGGAACACACGTCATCGTGGAGACAGCCCGTGGAATAGAGTTTGGAACCGTCATGATCCCACCAAGAGAGATGGAAGAGGACGGTGTCGTACAACCGTTAAAGCCGGTGATCCGCATTGCAACAGAAGCAGATGAGATCACGGAGCAGAAGAATAAGGAAAAAGAAAAAGAAGCCTTTCAGATCTGCTTAGAAAAAATCGCAAAACACAAACTGGAAATGAAGTTAGTGGAAGCAGAGTACACCTTTGACAATAACAAATTGCTTTTTTATTTTACGGCAGACGGAAGAATTGATTTCCGTGAGCTGGTAAAGGATTTAGCTTCGGTATTCCGTACCCGTATCGAATTACGGCAGATCGGTGTGCGTGATGAGACAAAAATTCTTGGAGGAATCGGTATCTGTGGCAGACCGTTGTGTTGCAGTACCTACTTATCAGAATTTATACCGGTATCCATCAAAATGGCAAAAGAGCAGAACCTGTCTTTAAATCCAACAAAGATATCAGGAGTCTGTGGACGATTGATGTGCTGCTTGAAAAACGAAGAAGAAACATATGAATATCTGAATTCCAGACTGCCGAATGTCGGTGATTATGTCACAACCATTGAAGGTTTAAAGGGTGAAGTACAGAGCGTATCAGTTCTGCGTCAGCTTGTAAAAGTGATCGTAGAAGTCAATGATGAAAAAGAAATCCGTGAATACAAGGTGGACGAGCTGAAATTCCGTCCGAAACGCCGCCGCGACAACACGAAGATTTCCGCGGAAGAAATGAAGAAGTTAAAGGCGTTAGAGGACAACGGAGGAAAGTCTAAGATTGATGATACAAAATAATCTGTTAGAGAATGAACGGATAGACGATCTACAGAGAAACGGTTACCGAATCATACAGAATCCGGAAAAATTCTGCTTTGGCATGGATGCAGTGCTGCTCAGCGGTTTTGCAAACGTAAAACAGCAGGAAAAGGCTCTTGACTTAGGAACAGGAACCGGGATCATTCCGATTCTTCTAAAGGCAAAGACAAAGGGAGCACATTTTACCGGACTTGAGATCCAAAAAGAGAGTGCAGACATGGCAAGAAGAAGTGTCGTACTCAATGGATTAGAAAAGGACATCGAAATCGTAACAGGAGATATCAAAGATGCTTCAGAATTGTTTGGAGCATCTTCTTTTGATATCATTACCACAAATCCGCCTTATATGATAGGGCAGCATGGACTGCAGAATGGAAACGAAGCAAAGACCATTGCCAGACATGAGATACTCTGTGATCTGGAGGACATTTTAAGGGAGGGCAGCAGACTGCTCAGAGAGCATGGAAGATTCTATATGGTGCATCGTCCGTTCCGGTTGGCGGAAATCCTGAGTAAAATGTGTGCATACAGGATAGAGCCAAAACGGATGCGGCTTGTTTATCCCTACGCAGATAAAGAACCGAACATGGTACTGATCGAGGGATTAAAAGGCGGAAAGCCGCGGATGACGGTAGAAAAACCACTGATCGTCTATCAGGAGCCGGGGGTATACACCGACGAGATCTATGAAATCTATGGGTATTGATATCAGACAGAAAGGAATACCGGAATGCAAGGAAAATTATATTTATGTGCAACTCCCATCGGAAACTTAGAAGATATTACCCTGCGTGTCCTTCGGACATTGCAGGAGGTGGATCTGATCGCGGCAGAGGATACACGCAATTCCATAAAGCTGTTAAACCACTTCGACATCAAAACTCCGATGACAAGTTATCACGAATTTAATAAGATCGAAAAAGCACATCAGCTTGTGGAAAAGATGCAGTCGGGAACGAACATAGCGTTGATAACGGATGCCGGAACACCGGGAATTTCAGATCCGGGAGAAGAGTTAGTAAAGATTGCCTATGAAGCGGGAATTGAAGTAACCTCCCTTCCGGGAGCAGCAGCATGTATTACGGCATTGACGCTTTCGGGGCTGTCTACCAGAAGATTTGCATTTGAAGCATTTTTGCCAAAGGATAAAAAAGAGCGGAAAAGGGTGTTAGAGGAACTAAAGGATGAGACACGCACGATCATCATATACGAAGCACCTCATCATCTGATAAAGACCTTAGAGGAGTTAGAAAAAGAACTTGACAACCGTAAGATCACACTTTGCCGGGAGCTGACCAAAAAATATGAAGAGGCTCATAGAACGACAATACATGAGGTCTTGGACTACTATAAAGACAAAGAACCCCGCGGAGAATATGTCTTAGTACTCGAGGGAAAGACAAAAGAACAGGTAGAGGAAGAACGGAAAAAAGAGTGGGAAAACCTTACGTTAGAGGAACATATGCAGGTTTATGAAGAAAAAGGTGTTTCTCATAAAGAAGCTATGAAGCTGGTTGCAAAGGACAGAGGAATTTCAAAACGGGATGTCTATCAGGCATTGATTTAAAAAAGAAAAAGAATATAGAGAGTTGGAGTGAAGAGAATGTTATATATTGAACGCAGAGAGAAAATATTAGAGATGCTGAGAAAATCAGGAAATGTGAAAGTTTCAGATTTGGTGGATATATTTCATGTAGATGCGACAACCATAAGAAGAGATTTAAAAGCACTGGCAGATAATGAAAAAGTTAAGATGGTATATGGTGGTGCGTATTACATTAATGAAATGTCACAATGGCCCATAGAGGATAATCCCGATGTAAAGAGAACGATAAATATTGAGAAAAAACAGATTGTTGCACAGAAGGCTGCAAAGGAAATCAAAGACGGCGATACGATTATATTAAATAATGGGGTGACAGCCGAATTGATTTTGGATTACTTACCGGAGATGAAATCCCTGAATCTGATTACACAATCTTTAATTATTGCACAGAAAGCGGTAGAGAAGCAGTTTATAGATGTATATCTTCCAGGTGGAAAATACAGAAAGAAGTCAGGAATGTTTTATGGTGATTTTGCAATTGATGCAATTAAAAAATTTCGTGCCAGCAAAATATTTCTTGGTATTCTGGGCGTATCCATTCACGATGGAGTCACGCACCCGGCAATTGAGGAAGTTCCTGTTATGCAGGCGTTATTAGAAATCAGTCATAAAAAGTATCTGATTGCTGATACAACAAAGTATGGAAAAGCATTTTTGGGAAAAATAGCCGGCTTATCGGAGTTTGATACTTTAATAGTAGATGAAGAGCTGCCAGAAATCTATTATAAATATGCAGAAGAACACGGAATACGAATAATATAAGCTGTAAAAGTGCAAAAAAGGGCATAAAAATGCATAATAATGTTTTTATGCCCTTTTATATTGACAAAAATGCAAAAACATAATAAAATAAAGCATGTAAATGATATAAATGTGCACAAATATCATAAGCAACAGAGAAGAAAAAACAAAAACGGGTAACAAGATGCATATGAAAAGCATCAGAAAGGACATGCTATGGGAAAAGATTATATTTTAGTAATTGATGAGGGTACTACAGGAACAAGAGCTATCTTATTTGATAAAAAATTTCAGATTGCAGAGCAGTCATATGAAGAATTCTGTCAGCATACTCCGGCAGAGAATATGGTAGAGCATGATGCAGAAGAAATTTATGATTTAAGTGTTAAAATGTGTAAAAATGTAATTGAGAAAAAGGGAATCTCAGCAGAAAATATTATTGGTATCGGTATTACAAATCAGAGAAATACGGCAGTAATCTGGGATAAACATACAGGAAAGCCGTTACACCATGCACTTGTATGGCAGGATTCACGAATGGGAAAAATGTGTGAGGATATTAAAGCGACACCATTTTTTGAAGAGATTTTAAATACAACCGGAAAAGTAATTGGTCCACACACCAATGTGCTTTTCCTGAAATGGTATCTTGACAATATTCCTGGAATTAAAGAGAAAATCGAAAAAGGAGATGTCCTTTTCGGAACAATCGATACCTGGCTAGTATGGAAGCTGACCGGTGGAAAAGTACATGCAACCAGCTTTTCTAATGCTTCTAGTACAGGATGTATGGATGTTGAAAAGCAGGAGTGGTATCAGAAATTGTTTGACTATGTAGGAGTGCCGGTATCTGTATTCCCGAGCATCCAGTCAGAATCCTCCGATTATGGAGAAACTACTATTTTTGGAGGTTCTATTCCAATCCGTGGAGTGATTGCAGACCAGCAGTCCGCATTATTTGCAGAGGCATGTATTGATGCAGGAACCGTAAAATGTACCAATGGTACCGGCAGCGTCTTAAATATTAACGTTGGTTCAAAATTCCAGACATCACCGGGTGGAGTAGATACTATAATTGCATGGAACTTAGACGGAAAGTGTACATATGCAGTTGAGGGACTTGTCCCGGTTACCGGTTCTGCAATACAGTGGCTTCGTGATGGATTAAAAATTATAGAGAGTGCAAAAGATATAGAAAAATTGGCATCCAGTGTTCCGGATACAAACGGTGTATACTTCATTCCGGCATTAAGCGGATTGATGGCACCTCATCAGGACCCGTTCGCAAGAGGAATGATGATTGGAATCACCAGAGGTACGACAGACGCACATATTGCAAGAGCAACCTTAGAAGCAATTGCATTTTCCATCAAAGATATTTTGAATATTGTAGAAGAGAATGGCGTTAAAATTAAAGAGATTAAGATTGATGGTGGTGCTTCAAAGAATAATCTGCTGGCACAGACACTTGCAGATTACTGTGATGCTGAAATTATGCGTCCGGAATCCTTAGAAGCAACAGCCTTAGGGGCAGCCTATATGGTGGCATTATATGCAAACCTGATTTCCTCAGAAGACGTGAAAGGATTGGTAAAAATAGAATCCGAATTTAAACCGGAAATCAAAAAAGAGAAGATGAAAGAACATTACGAGTATTGGAAAGATGCTGTAGAACGTTCTAAAAAATGGATAAAAGCCTAATCAGGTCAGGAAAAAATAGTAGGAGGAGAAAAGGATATGAGAGAGCGTTTTTTTAAGCTTCGCGATAAACTTTTGAACACAACTCCCAAAATCTGTATCGAGAGAGCAAAGATTGTAACGGAAGCCTATAAGAAATATGATGCCTATCCAAATATTGAAAAAAGAGCAATGGCATTAGCGGATGTTTTAAGAAATATGACCATCTATATTGAAGAAGAGCAGCTTTTAGCCGGAAATCAGGCAAGTTCAAACCGGGCAGCACCGCTCTTCCCGGAATATGCATTTGCATATATTTTGGATGAATTAGATGATTTAGAAAAAAGAAGCAGTGACAAATTCACTATTACGGAGGAAAATAAAAAAGTATTAAGAGAAATTCTTCCGTGGTGGGAAGGAAAAACATTAAAAGACAGAGCTATTGCCATGCAGCCGCAGGAAGTGTTGGATGACCGTGTGACCGGTGTACTTGGATGGCAGGGAAATGTTTCGACAGGAGAAGGTCATATTGTTCCGGATTATGACATGGTAGTTCGTCTGGGCTTTGCCGGATTGAGAGATAAGATTCAAAAGCATATAGATGAATTGGATTTAAGTAAACCGCAGGATTTAGAAAAGCTGACCTTTTACCGTGCCTGCAAGGCGATTATAGACGGATGTCTGGATTACATAAAGCGTTACTGTATTTTAGCAGAAGAGCAGGCAGAGCAGTGTAAAGATGCAGCAAGAAAGGAAGAACTGTTAGGAATCAGCGAAAGATGTCAGGCACTCTTAGAAAGAGCACCGGAAACGTTTTTTGAGGCATTGCAATGTGTGTGGTTTGTACAGGTTATTCTGCATATTGAAACCAATGGACATTCCCTTTCCTTTGGACGGTTTGACCAGTACATGAATCCGTTCTTACAAAAGGATTTAAAGGAAGGCAGAATCACGATGGAAGAAGCAGAAGAAATGCTTGGCTGCTTTTACCTGAAGATATACAGCAACAATAAATTGCGTTCCTGGTCTAATACTTTAACGCAGATGGGCTCTCCTACCTATCAGAACATCTGCTTAGGAGGACAAAAGGCAGATAAAACCGATGCCGTAAACGAGATGTCATGGCTGTGTTTAGAAATGTTAGACGAAATACATCTGCCAGAACCGACGGTATATATCAGAGTACATGAAAACATATCGGAAGCATTCTTGAAAAGAGCGGTCAAAATTGTAAAACAGGGAGTGGGTATGCCTGCCTTTGTAAATGACCAGACAATTATTGCCGCATTAGAGAAAAGAGGCGTGACAAAAGAGGATGCACTGAATTATTCCACCATGGGTTGTACAGAGGTTCAGGTTCCGGGAAAATGGGGATATCGTGCAAACGGAAAGAGCAAGATTAATCTCTTAAAGATTCTTGAAATAGTTTTAAATGGAGGAAAAGACCCAAAATCCCAAAAGCAGGTATTTAACGATATGAAGCCATTAGAAGAATATACCTCCATTGAAGAGCTGAAGCAGGCTTATAAGAGAGCGATAGAGTATTATATGCGCTTGCATGTCATTGCAGATAATGTCAATGAACTGGCAATGACCCAGATGACACCGGATGCATTTTGTTCTTTACTGGTACAGGATTGTTTAGGAAGAGGAAAGGCCATCAAGGAAGGCGGTACCATTTATGATATGGTTAGTGGCACTCTGGTTGGAATCCCAAATGTGGGAAATGCAGTCTATGCCATTAAGAAAAATGTTTTTGATGAAAAGAGAATGACGGCAGCAGAACTGAAAGAAGCCTTAGATACGGACTTTGCGGGAGAAAAAGGCAAAGTCATTAGGAAATATCTGTTAGAGCGGACAGAGAAATACGGAAACGATGAAAAAGAGGTAGATAAGCTGACAAATGAGCTGGCAAACTATTATGTAAATCAGATATATCATTATAAGACCCTTCGTGAGGGAAAAGGGCCGATAGGATGCTGCTATACCAGTTCCACCGTAACCATAACTGCCAATATTCCTTCCGGTGCAATCGTTGGAGCCTCCGCAGACGGAAGAAAAAAGGGAATGCCGACAGCAGATGGAATATCTCCATCTACGGGAACGATGAAAAAAGGTTTAACGGCAATGTTCCAGTCAGTGGGAACGCTCAATACAGAACTTTTCACGGGAGGACAACTGTTAAATGTACGAATCAATCCAAGTACACTTAAGACAGAAGAGGACGAGGATAAATTCATACAGATTTTAAAGGCGGCAGGAAATCTTCATTGCTGGCACTCCCAGTATAATGTAGTTTCTAATGAAACCTTAAGGGATGCACAGAAGCATCCGGAAAATTATCAGGATTTAATGGTAAGGGTAGCAGGCTATAATGCATTATTTACCTCTTTGAATCAGGAATTACAGGAAGATATTATTGCGCGAACACAAATGGATTTGTAAATATTTTACAGGGGAAAGAAAATGGATGAAACGATGAGAGCAAATGTATTTAATATTCAGAGAAATTCCATACATGACGGACCGGGTATCAGAACAACGGTATTTTTTAAAGGGTGTCCTTTGCGTTGCAGATGGTGCTGTAATCCTGAATCGTGGAGAACAGAATCTTTTGTATATAGTGAAAACATAAAGTGCATCCATTGTGGAAAATGTGTTGCAGCATGTACGATGCAGGCAATCATAACAGAAAATGAAAAACAGGTAATAGAGTATGAAAAATGCATGGATTGTACGGACAAAAAGTGTGTACAGATATGTCCTTCCGGTGCACTGTCTGTTATGGGCAGGGAGATGAGCGTAGAAGATATATGGGAAGAAGTAAAAAGAGATATTGTCTTTTACGGAAAAGGAAGGGGCGGTATCACAGCGAGCGGCGGAGAGCCGCTCCTCCATGCAGAATTTATAAGGACACTGTTTGAATACTGTCA
Organism: Maccoyibacter intestinihominis; assembly: GCF_040096355.1. NCBI lineage: Bacteria > Bacillati > Bacillota > Clostridia > Lachnospirales > Lachnospiraceae > Maccoyibacter > Maccoyibacter intestinihominis. The sequence goes on along the minus strand of NZ_JBBMEX010000009.1, from coordinate 120,555 downwards.
TGCACATAACATTACAACAGCGATAGAGACCTGTTTATGTGTAGGAAAGGAACAAGTCCGGGAAGTATTAGAAGTAACGGATTATGTAATGTGTGATTATAAACACTGGAACAAAGAGAAGTTTTACCAGTGGACAGGTGGCAATCTGGATATCATAGAAGAGAATCTGGCAGACATTCTAAGCAGCAAAAAAGATGTTGTAGTCCGGATTCCCCTGATTCCTGATTTTAACGCAGACAAAGAAACCATTCAGAGGATGTGTAAGAAATTAAGGGATTTTGGGGCAGAAAAGATAGAATTACTCCCATATCATCGCTTGGGAAAAATAAAATATGAAAACATGAATATGTCATATCAAATGAAGGATGACAGATTATTGCCGGAAGAGCTGATCCGGGAACTAAAAAGCATTCCTGAAAGCATGTGAGGGTTGTTGCAGATCCACAGGATAAGTGGGAAGTGACGGTTAATCACTTCCCACTTTTTGGAATATAATCTAACAAATATTTTTTTATAATATCAAACGGTGCAGGTCCGATCCGAAGGACAGCCTCATGAAATGCCCGGTCGGTGTAATTTTCGCTAAGGGCTTTTTTTGCATATTTCTGTAAATCTAAAAACTTCAGATACCCGATATAGTATTTTAAATAGTTTGCCGGTTCACCTAAGATGTATTCATAGGTGTCATTTGCGGCGGAAGCATTGCTGATGCCATAGTCAGAGAGGAAATTCTTAACATCAGAAGCATCCCAGCCCTGATAGTGGATTCCCATATCCATGCTTGCATACAGGCTCAGCAGAATGGACTGGTTTAATTGAAGAACCTTGGCAAGATCCTTATCAAGTCCTGCATACTGATAGGAAATCATTTCGACATAGGTTGCCCAGCCCTCCGTGTAGCCGGAGTAATTCAAAAGCTGACGCACGGACGGCAGACCGGAAGTATTTGCAAAGACGTTCTGGTACAGATGTCCCGGAAAGCCTTCATGTGCTAAGGTTGTAAAGAGCTTCATTTTTTCATAATGAGACCCTTCATTAATATAAATAGAATTTTCTTTATAGTCATCGATCGGAGAAGTTAAGTAAAAAGCAGGAGACAGATAATCTTCTAAGGCTTCATCCACATACTTTACCGTAAAATTCGCATCCGGTGCCTCCGGGAAATCCTTCTTGATCGTCTCCTTTAACTGTGCAAGGATCTGTGACGGATCACTGGTATCAAGCTGGTAGGATTCGCTCTCCTTTGCCAAAATGGGATTTTTGGTCAGCAGTTCGGAAAGCTGCAACAAATCTTCTTTTCGTTTTTGTTCGACCTGTTTTTGTAAGTCCTTGATACTGTCGGATGAGCCGGTGGAGTATCTGACCAGATATTCATAGTAGTCTTTTCCGTCCTCGTAATTGCAAAGACCGCCTTTGTTACTGCCGGAATCTTTAAGTTCTTCTATGGCGGCGGCAAGATTTTTATAAGCCGGGATAATCTTTTTTAAGACATAGGTTTCGTTTTGGGAACGATATTCCTCCTTGGCACTTGTGCTTAAGGTGGACAGAGATTCGATCCGGTTATCAAAAGTCTCGATCAAAAAGCAGGATTTCGGGTTTTCTATAAAATCCTGACACTGGCTGATAACGGTGTCAGCGTTTTGCTTAGACATAAAAAGTCCGGCATTTGCCTTTGATTTTTCAAACTGAATGATCTCATCAAAATAAGAAGGAAGCAGTGACAGCAGTTCTAAGTAATCGGTGACATCTTTCTCGCAGCGGAAAGTATATTCTGCTAGAAGAACCGGAAGCTGGGTATGGGTACCGGTACTTGGCTGGAGAACCTCGCTGTAGAGATAGAGCTTTGCATTATCGAGTTCTAACTTAGAGTAATCATCTAAAATATCATAGGTAAGCTGCTGATCATCCCGTAAAGCAGGATAAGAAAAATCGTCTAACGAAGAACGCATATTTTCTAACATGGTAACACTTTCGGACAGGGATTCATCCGTGACGGAACCTAAGGAAATCTCATAATCATTGATCCCATAGGCAGCCGGGTCAGCCAGCGTATAATGCAGGGCGATCGTGTTCAGAGTGACCTCCTCTTCAAACAGTTCATCGGTATAGGTGTCGAACTCTGACTGGATCTCGGATTCTTTTTCTTCGGATTTCAGGGAAGGAAGAGATTTTTTGACATTACAGCCCGTAAAAAAAGAAGCCGTAAGTACAAGACTCATTCCCAAAGCAGCAAAACGTTTTCTATATGTCATGATTTTGTCCATCCGTTCTTATATTTAAGTTACCTCATTCTAACATATCTTATCGTAGAATTATATATTTTATTCTTCTTTTTCAGAATCTTCATCGAATGCAAAAGTATGCATAGAATAGAAAAAAAGCAAGAGGAAAAATCCATGTTAAATTACCTATGGGGCTTTATGATCATCATAGGAACGATTTTTGCAGCTTTTACCGGAAATCTGCCAAGTGTCACGGAAGCGGCGCTGGATTCGGCAAAAGAAGCGGTAATGCTTTGCATTACGATGATCGGAGTCATGTCCTTCTGGGTGGGGCTGATGAAGATTGCGGAGCGGGCAGGACTGATAGAGGGGGCTTCTAAAAAATTAGAGCCGCTTTTAACCTTTTTGTTTCCTTCTATCCCAAAAGATCATAAAGCAAGAGAATATATTTCCACAAACATGATCGCAAACTTTTTTGGACTTGGCTGGGCGGCAACACCTGCCGGGATCAAGGCGATGGAGGAGCTTGAAAAATTAGAGGATGAAAGAAGAAAAAGTCCGGTGCTTGGCAAAAGAGGAGTGCCAAAAGGCATCGCTAATACAGAAATGTGTACATTTTTAATTGTCAATATTTCCTCGCTTCAACTGATCCCGATCAACATTATTGCCTATCGGACGCAGTATGGTTCCACAAACCCCACAAGAATTGTGGGAGCGGCAATTTTAGCAACCACGGTGTCGACTGTAGTTGGAGTTATTTTTGCGTGGGTGATGGAAAGGGTGAAGAAGGTATGAAAATCTTACTGTTTTTATCGGATGCCATTATCCCGCTTTTAATATTTTCCATTGTAGGTTACGGACTGATGGCAAAGCAGAATGTCTATGACGATTTTATCGACGGGGCAAAAGACGGATTTCACACGGTCATTCAGATCATGCCGACTTTGATAGGTCTGATGATCGGAGTGGGAATTCTTCGTGCGTCAGGATTTTTGGATTTTATTTCAAAGCTGATCGCACCGTTGACAGAGCTGGTCGGATTTCCTTCGGAACTGGTTCCGGTCACGGTCGTAAAGATGTTTTCCTCCTCCGCGGCAACCGGACTGGTGCTGGATATTTTTAAAGAATATGGGACAGATTCACTGATTGGCACGATGACATCTTTAATGATGAGCAGTACGGAAACGATCTTCTATACGATGTCTGTCTATTTTATGGCGGTCAAGGTCAGTAAAAGCCGCTGGACACTGGCAGGTGCGTTGCTGGCAACTTTAGGCGGTACGGTGGCAAGTGTGGTACTGGCGTATATGATGGTGTAAAATGTAATGGAATATAAAACCGTTCATTTTCAAGGGATTGGAGATGGACGGTTTAGATACCGGATATGAAAAAGTATCAAAAAGCGGTTTCCTAAAAATTTTTTGATTGGCAACTTGCCAGCCACTAAGTTGTGAACCATTTTTTGACACTTTAATCAAAACAGGTATAAAAACTAAAATTTTTGCATAGAATTTGACAGTTAGAAGAAATAGGTCTATAATAATTATATTGACGCGGGATGGAGCAGTCTGGAAGCTCGTCGGGCTCATAACCCGAAGGTCGCAAGTTCAAATCTTGCTCCCGCAACTCGAAGGGCATTATTGCAGAGATCAGAGAATCCTGTGGTAGTGTCTTTTTTGTTTAAAAACATAGTGGTTGTACAAAGAAAAGATACATATTATAATGCAGATAGAGAGAAGGAACTGGGCAGCATTTTGATGAAAGAAGCAATCCTGACAGCAAAAATAAAACATAAAAAAGTGTAACATAAAAAAATAACGCGAGGAGGCCTGTAACATGAACGAGATAGAGCGCTTTAAAGAACTGGTGGGAAATTCGGATAATATTGTGTTTTTTGGCGGTGCGGGAGTATCGACCGAGAGCGGTATCCCGGATTTTAGAAGCGTAGACGGTCTGTATAACCAGAAATATGATTATCCGCCGGAAACGATCTTAAGCCATTCCTTCTATTTGTATCATACGGAGGAATTTTACCGTTTTTATCGCGATAAAATGCTGGCACTGGATGCCGAGCCGAATATGGCACATAAAAAATTAGCAGAGTTAGAGCAGAAAGGCAAACTGAAAGCCGTCATCACACAGAACATTGACGGACTGCACCAGAAAGCCGGAAGCAAAGAAGTCTTAGAGCTGCATGGAAGTGTACATAGAAATTATTGTCAGAAATGTCATAAGCTCTATGATGCAAGATATATTCTCGAATCAGAAGGCATACCGACCTGCGAGTGCGGTGGTAAGATTAAGCCGGATGTGGTACTTTATGAAGAGGGATTAGACAGCAGGACGTTGCAAAAATCCATTGAATACATCAGCAATGCCGATATATTGATTATCGGCGGTACATCCTTAGCCGTTTATCCGGCGGCAGGACTGATTGATTATTACAGGGGCAACAAGCTGGTTTTGATCAATAAAAGTGCAACGCCGATGGACAGCCGGGCGGATCTCATCATCCATGAGAGTATAGGAAAAGTATTTGGCGCATTGTAGTCCGACCAGAAAAATCAGGAGAAACTATGAATCAATATCAATATGAAGTGGGAGATATCGTAAAACTGAAAAAACAGCATCCGTGTGGAAGCCATGAATGGGAAATCCTAAGAGTAGGCGCAGATTTCCGGCTTAAATGCACAGGCTGCGGACATCAGATCATGATAGCAAGAAAACAGGTAGAGAAAAACACGAAAGGACTTACGAAAAAGTCCTAAAAAACCACGAAAAATGGGAAAATGCCAAAAAATGCTTGAAAGTTGGAAAAACCCATGCTAAAATATATCTTCGTGATATATTATCAAATTCCTTGCTCCTTGTGAGACAGGGGGCCAGAGACCAAAAGGAGGTAAAAGCAACATGAACAAATATGAATTAGCACTCGTTGTGAACGCAAAAATCGAAGACGATGCCAGAGCAGCAGTCGTAGAGAAAGCAAAAGACTATATTACACGTCTTGGCGGCACGATCACAAACGTTGATGAGTGGGGTAAGAAAAGATTAGCTTACGAAATTCAGAAGATGAGAGAAGGATTTTACTATTTCATCCAGTTTGATGCAAACGCAGATGTTCCTGCTCAGTTAGAGGAAAACGTTCGTATCATGGACAACGTTCTTCGTTTCTTATGCGTTAGAGCAGACGAGGCATAAATAGAAAAGAGGAAATCGCATGAATAAGGTAATACTTATGGGCCGACTGACCAGAGATCCGGAGATCCGTTATTCTCAGGGAGAACAGTCAACAGCCGTAGCAAGATATACAATTGCAGTAGATCGAAGATTCAGACGTGACGGAGACCAGCAGACAGCAGATTTTATCAACTGTGTTGCATTTGGACGTCAGGGAGAATTTGCAGAAAAATATTTCCGTAAAGGGATTAAGATAGCAATAACCGGACGTATTCAGACCGGAAGCTACACAAACAAAGACGGACAGAGAGTATATACAACCGATGTCGTAGTCGAAGAACAGGAATTTGCAGAGAGCAAGTCTGCAAGCGAGAGCAATGCAGGATTTGCACCGGCTGAGAGACCTGCACCAAGCAGTGCGGCAGGAGACGGCTTTATGAATATTCCGGATGGAATTGACGAAGAATTACCATTTAACTAGAATTATAGGAGGTAAATATCATGGCTTACAATAAAGCAGAGAGAAGCGGCGACGCTCCGGCAAGAAGAAGAGCACCGCATAGAAGAAAAAAAGTCTGTGTTTTCTGTGGAAAAGACAATGTAATTGATTACAAAGATGTAAATAAATTAAAAAGATATATCTCTGAAAGAGGTAAAATCTTACCAAGAAGAATCACAGGAAACTGTGCAAAACATCAGAGAGCTCTTACAGTAGCAATCAAGAGAGCCCGTCACGTTGCATTAATGCCATATGTAACAGACTAATTGTAAAAATAAAAACAACATTTAGTATTCTAAAAACCCTCGCACCCAATCCGTTGTGGTGCGGGGGTTTTGCTTGTCCCAAGATGCAAAAAATGCTTTAAATATAGGGGTTTTAATGCTATACTTATATAGATTGTACCCACCTATAAGGAGTGGTATGACATCACAAAGGAGACATTATGAAACGTAATATTAAATTAAAAGGCCGTCTGCGGAACTATATGTACTGGCCGATGATATTGACGATATTATTAGCTGTATTCAACGTACCGGTGTATATGATCAATACAAAATCCGGCTGCGTGGTTACAGTATTTACCGTGATATATTTCATCGTTGTGTGCCTGTCCTATAATTATAACAAGCCGGTGCTTGTCAATGAGCTGATCAGTTTTGCGACACAGTACGGCAGCGCGCAGAAAAAGCTGTTAGAGGAATTTGAGATTCCCTACGCGCTTTTAGACCATGACGGCAAGATCCTGTGGCTCAATCAGAACTTCAGCGAGGTAACAGGAAAAGACAAGACCTATCACAAGACCATCAACGGAATCTTTCCGGCACTGACAAAAGAACTGATCCAGAAAGAGGATGACGTGCAGGATGTCTATGTGACCATGGATGAGAAGAATTTCCGCATCCATTTAAAAAAGATTTATTTTGACAGCATGGCACCGGAGAGTGCGATCGTCTCATTAGAGCAGAGCGAGGATTTTTTGACAGCACTCTATATTTTTGATGAGACAAAGCTGCAGCAGTATATCCGGGAAAATGAGGAGCAGAAGTTAGTAGCATCCTTAGTCTATATTGACAACTATGACGAGGTTTTAGACAGTATAGAGGATGTCAAACGTTCACTATTGATCGCATTGATAGACCGGAAGATCAACAAATATTTTTCACCTGCAGATGCATTGGTGCGAAAGATAGAAAAAGATAAATACTTTGTGGTATTCCAGCACAAATATTTAGAGGAATTAGAAAAAGATAAGTTCAGCCTGATCGAAGATGTTAAGACGGTCAAAGTAGGAAACGAAATGGCGGTAACGCTCAGTATCGGAATCGGATACAACGCGGGAACCTATAACCAGAATGCGGAGTATGCAAGAGCGGCGATCGACCTTGCACTCGGACGAGGCGGCGATCAGGTGGTCATCAAAGAGCGTGACCAGATCACCTACTATGGTGGAAAATCCCAGAAGGTAGAGAAGAACACCAGAGTAAAAGCCAGAGTAAAGGCAGAAGCGCTCCGGGAGCTGATCGAGGGCAGGGAACGTGTCCTGATCATGGGACACCGTATAGCCGATGTCGATTCCTTTGGAGCTGCAGTCGGAATCTATTGTGCAGCAAGAGTTCTTGGAAAGCCGGCACATATTGTCATAGATGAGGTTACCTCCTCCTTACGCCCGATCAAGGAGTGTTTTACCAAAGAGAATGGTTATCCGGAAGACTTATGTATTACCAGTGAAACGGCATTACATAAGGTAGACAGCCGGACGCTGGTCATGGTTGTGGACACAAACCGTCCAAATTACACGGAATGTCCGGAGCTGCTGACGAAGACAAAGTCGATCGTAGTGTTTGACCATCACAGACAGACCAGTGATGTGGTAGAAAATCCAATTTTATCCTATATCGAGCCATATGCATCCTCTACCTGTGAGATGATCGCAGAGGTATTGCAGTATTTTACGGAAAATATCAAGTTAGAGCCCAGTGAGGCAGACTGCATCTATGCAGGAATCCTCATTGATACCAATAACTTCATGACAAAGACAGGTGTGCGTACTTTTGAGGCAGCAGCATATTTAAGACGTTGTGGTGCGGAAGTAACCCGCGTACGCAAAATGCTCAGAAACGATATGGATGCCTACAAAGCAAGGGCAGAAGCAGTCCGTCATGCGGAAGTTTACAGAGGACAGTTTGCAATTTCCGTATGTCCGGCAGATAAGATAGAGAGCCCGACCATTGTCGGAGCGCAGGCAGCAAATGAGCTGTTAAACATTATCGGGATCAAAGCATCCTTTGTATTGACACCTTATCAGGGCAAGATCTATGTAAGTTCCCGTTCCATAGATGAGATCAACGTGCAGTTGATCATGGAGCGGCTTGGCGGCGGCGGACATCTGAATGTTGCCGGAGCACAGCTTACCGATTGCACTGTGGAGGAGGCAAAACAGAAGATACAGAATACATTAGACGAAATGTTAGAGGAAGGAGACATTGAATAATGAAGATTATTTTATTACAGGATGTAAAAACATTAGGAAAAAAAGGAGATGTCGTAGAAGTCAGTGCGGGTTATGCACGGAACATGATTCTTCCGAAAAAATTAGGAGTAGAGGCAACCGCAAAGAATCTGAATGATCTCAAATTACAGAATCAGCATGCAGATAAAGTGGCACAGGAGAACTTAGAAAAAGCACAGGAGCTTGCAAAAGACCTTGAAGGCAAAGTAGTAGAAGTAAAGATTAAGACCGGAGAGGGTGGAAAAATCTTTGGTTCCGTATCCACCAAAGAGATTGCGGCCGCAGCAAAAGAACAGATTGGTTTTACACTGGATAAGAAAAAAATGCAGTTAGAAGAGCCGATTCGTTCCCTGGGTTACCATGATGTACCGATCAGACTTCATACGAAGGTAACAGGAACACTGCGTGTAAAAGTAACGGAAGAGTAAAAGAGGAGAATTCTGATGGAAGAATCCGTAATCAAGCGGGTAATGCCAAACAGCCTAGAGGCAGAACAGTCTGTCATCGGTTCCATGATCATGGACAGAGAAGCAGTCATGGCGGCATCCGAGATTTTAACAACAGAAGATTTTTACCACAAGCAGTATGGAATACTCTTTGAAGCGATGTTAGAGCTGTTTAATGACGGACAGCCGGTAGATTTAGTTACTCTGCAGAACCGTTTAAAGGAGAAAAATGTACCGCCGGAAGTCAGCAGTTTAGAGTATGTGGGAAACATCGTGGCATCAGTACCAACTTCTGCAAATATCAAATATTATGCAAATATCGTAAAAGAAAAGGCACTCTTACGGGAACTGATCCGCACGACCGAAGGTATCGAAAATGCAGCATATGCACAAAAAGACCCGGTGGAGGACATCCTTGCTGATACGGAAAAGAGCATTTTTACACTCTTACAGAACCAGGGTGGCGGAGACTATGTTCCGATCAAAGATGTTGTATTAAATGCCTTAGAAAAGATTCAGTTAGCGGCAAAAACAAAGGGAAATGTGACCGGAATCCCGACTGGCTTTATCGATTTAGATTATAAGATGTCGGGACTACAGCCGTCAGACCTGATCTTAGTCGCAGCAAGACCTTCCATGGGAAAAACGGCATTTGTCCTAAATATTGCACAGTATGTTGCTTTTCACGAAGATGAGTGTACCGCGATCTTTAGTCTTGAGATGTCAAAAGAGCAGTTAGTAAACCGTCTCTTTGCCTTAGAATCGCATGTGGATGCACAGCTGCTCCGTTCCGGAAATTTAGCGGACTCCGACTGGGAGAAACTGATCGAAGGAGCGGGGACGATAGGAAAATCCAAGTTGATCATAGATGATACGCCCGGAATTTCCATATCGGAGCTTCGCAGCAAGTGCAGAAAGTATAAATTAGAACATGATCTGAAACTGATCATCATCGACTACTTACAGTTGATGTCCGGTTCCGGCAGAGGTTCCGATTCCAGACAGCAGGAAATATCCGATATTTCACGTTCCTTAAAATCACTTGCAAGAGAGCTGAATGTTCCGGTGATCGCACTGTCACAGCTCAGCCGTGCCGTAGAACAGAGACCGGAGCACCGTCCGATGCTTTCAGATCTGCGTGAGTCAGGAGCAATCGAGCAGGATGCCGATGTGGTAATGTTCATCTATCGTGATGACTATTATAACAAGGACAGCGACATGAAGGGAATTGCAGAGATCAATATCGCAAAGCAGAGAAACGGCCCGATCGGAACCGTAAATCTCGTATGGCTGCCGCAATACACCAAATTTGCAAACATGGAAAAACAGTAGAAAAAGACGAATCATGCAGATGCAGACGGAAAACCGCCTGTATCTGTTTTTTTGTGTCATATTTTCACGATGAAAAATTCTTGTAAACGTTCTAGGCTCTGATATAATAGAATAAGATATTGGATATGCACTGTACATTCCATCGGACAAGCCGGGACACATACTGATATCTTAGGAAAATTGCATAGGAGGTATAGAGAGTTTGGAAAAAGTACGTTACACAATTTCGGATGCTGCACAGATGATGGATGTAGAATCACATGCGTTACGTTACTGGGAAGAAGAACTGGATTTAAGCGTCCCAAGAAATGAACAGGGACACCGGTATTATACCAAAGAGAACATTGAGCAATTTCAAAAGATAAAAGACTTAAAGGAAAAAGGTTACCAGCTAAAAGCCATTAAGATGCTCTTACACGAAGAGCAGCCGCTTTTAGAGACAGAACCTCAACCGAAGGAAAAAGCGAAGGCGAAGGAAAAACCACAGGTTCCGGCGGCAACAGCACAGCCTCAGATGGCACAGGTCACACAGATCACAAAGCAACGTGTACAGAGTAGTAAGACCGGGGCAGACGAAAAGATGGAACAGTTTCAGAATCTGATGACAGGAATTGTAAAAAGAGCAATTGAGGAGAACAATCAGGCACTGGGACTTGCAGTGGGAGAGCAGGTAGGAGAACGCGTCCTAAAAGAAATGAATTACTTAGCAAGAGAGCAGGAAGAGCAGGCGGAGGAGCGGTATCGCAGACTGGATGAAGCCATTCGTCAGCATCATAAGTCTAAGAAACTTTTTCATAAAAAATCAAAGGATAAGGCAGTCCTGCCAAAGACAACACAACTGACATAACAGACGTTCCTTAGAACGGAGAAGAAGCTGCACACGAGCAATCGTATGCAGCTTCAAGTATGTATGGTATCAAATTATTACTTATCTCCGATTCTGTTCTGGGCAATCTCATCTACAACACCCGGTTCAGCGAGGATGTTAATCATGGAATCACTGATTTCATCAATTTCATTTGATGCGATCTTACGAAGAATACGGCGTACAACTTTGCCGGAGCGGTTCTTAGGCATTTCTCTTACAAACTGAATCTTGCCCGGAACTGCGATAGGTCCGATATCGGAACGGACAACTGCTTTTAATTCCTTGCGGATATCTTCTTCGCTTTCTTTAGAATTTTTATCTAAAATAACAAATGCATATAAATCTTCACCTTTTACCTTATGTGGATAACCAACAACAGCGGCTTCCACAATTGCCGGATGAGAAAGTAAGGCATCTTCAATCTCTACGGTACCAAGACGGTGACCGGAGATGTTTACAACGTCATCAATACGTCCGGTGATCCAGAAATATCCATCTACATCTTTGTATGCACCGTCACCGGTAAAGAAGTATCCCGGCTGCTGTGTATAATATCCATTCTGATGGCGTTCCGGCTCACCGTAAAGTGTACGCATGATTCCCGGCCATGCGGATGCTAAGCAAAGCTCACCTTTTTCATTGACATCTGCTTCAACAGCAGGTTCATCTCCTGAGGTTCTGCTGCGGAGAACTACCGGTTTTACACCGAAGAATGGAAGTGCTGCACTTCCCGGCTTAGAACCAAAAGCTCCCGGAATGGTAGAAATTAAAACACCGCCTGCCTCTGTCTGCCACCAGGTATCAACGATAGGACAACGGTCGTGTCCAACGTAGTGGCTGTACCAATGCCATGCCTCCGGGTTGATCGGTTCACCTACGGAACCTAAAAGACGCAGAGTGGAGAGATCATGTTTTTCAATCCACTGAATATCCTGATTCATCAAAGCACGGATTACAGTAGGTGCTGTATAGAAAATAGTAACTTTAAATTTATCAATAATATGCCAGAAACGGTCAGGTTCCGGATAAGTTGGAACAGATTCATACATCACAGTGGTTGCTCCATTTAAAAGCGGACCGTATACAATGTAGGAATGTCCGGTGATCCAGCCGATATCTGCGGTACAGAAGAAAATATCATCTTCCTTATAGTCAAAGATATACTTGAAGGTTGTATAAGTATAAACCATGTAGCCTGCGGTGGTATGCAGAGTTCCTTTCGGACTTCCGGTGGAACCGGAGGTATACATAATGAAGAGAGGATCTTCGGCATCCATTTTTTCTGCCGGACAGTAATCAGAAATTTCATCCAGCATCAGTTCTTTAGAAAGAGCAGTGTCTCTATAGGTAATATAAGGAACTTCAAAGTCTACCATGCGGTCTACAACGAATACATCGTCAATGGTAAGACCTGCATTTGCACATAACATACAAGCCTTATCTGCATTTGCCTTTGCATTAATCTTTTGTCCTGAGCGCCAGTAGCCGTTGGTAGTAACCATCTTCTTAGCACCGCATGCTAACATACGGTCTGCTAATGCTTCAGCGGAGAAACCACCGAATACAACAGTATGAACGGCTCCGATTCTTGCACATGCCAGCATAACGACCGGAAGCTGCCAGATCATCGGAAGATATAATACGATGCGGTCACCTTTCTTTACACCGTTCTTTTTCAGAGCGTTTGCAAAACGGCACACATGCTTTAAAAGATCATTGTAAGTAAATCTCTTGCAGTCTGCTTCCGGTTCACCCTGAAACAGAAGTGCAACCTTATCGCCTCTTCCTTTTTCAATCTGTGCATCCAGACAGTTATAACAAATGTTTGTTTTTCCACCTACGAACCATTCGTTATCTCCGATCTCCGGTTCGCCACGGTAAACCTGTGTCCAAGGTTTGAACCAGTGGAAATCTTTTGCGATGTAACCCCAGAAGGTATCCGGGTCTTCAATAGATTGTTTCCACATTCTTTCGTACTCTGCACGGCTTTGAATGTGAGCCTGTTCAACAAATTCTCTTGAAGGTAAGTATAAATCATCTCTTTTCTCTGTCATGGTAAAGACCCCCTGTCCTTATAATTTGTATTTCATTTTGTGCAAGATTGTACTTGAAAAAATACATTTCTTATATTCTATTTTACAGATTGTTAATTATTTGTCAATAGGTAATTGTTATTTTTTTAACAAAATTTAGGATTCAAAGGTAACTTTGCAGAATTTTTTCTTTCCACGCTTTACAACTTTACCTTCTGCGAAGTCCTGTGGGGTGTAGGAAGTGTGGATATCCTGTACTTTTTCACCATCGACAGATACGCCACCCTGTTCGGTATTTCTGCGGGCTTCGGAACGAGATGCACATAATCCGGTTGCAACCAGTACGCCTAAAATATCGATAGAACCGTCACGCAGATCGGATTCCTTTAAAACAGCAGTTGGCATATTTTCAGCATTTCCGCCGCCGGAAAAGAGTGTGCGGGAGCTGTCCTGTGCTTTTTTTGCTTCTTCTTCGCCATGAACTAATTTGGTCAGTTCAAATGCTAAAATTTCTTTTGCCTGATTTAACTGGCTGCCTTCCCAGCTATCCATTTTGTCGATTTCTTCTAATGGAAGGAAGGTCAGCATACGGATACATTTTAAAACATCGGCATCGGCAACATTTCTCCAATACTGGTAGAAATCGAATGGAGAAGTCTTATTCGGGTCGAGCCATACGGCACCGCTCTGGGTTTTTCCCATTTTTTTGCCCTCGGAATTGAGAAGCAGGGTAATGGTCATTGCGTAAGCGTCTTTGCCGAGTTTACGACGGATCAGCTCGGTACCGCCAAGCATGTTGCTCCACTGGTCATCACCGCCGAACTGCATGTTGCAGCCATATTTCTGGTATAATGCGTAAAAATCGTAGCTCTGCATGATCATGTAGTTGAATTCTAAGAAGCTCAATCCTTTTTCCATACGCTGCTTATAGCACTCAGCCGTCAGCATGCGGTTAACGGAAAAATGAGCACCAACCTCGCGTAATACATCAATATAGTTTAAATCCATCAGCCAGTCTGCATTGTTGACCATCAGCGCTTTTCCATCAGAAAAGTCGATAAATTTGCTCATCTGCTCTTTGAAGCAGTCGCAGTTGTGCTGAATGGTTTCCGGTGTCATCATCTGACGCATATCGGTACGTCCGGATGGATCACCGATCATTCCGGTACCGCCACCGATCAATGCGATCGGTCTGTTTCCGGCCATCTGAAGACGTTTCATTAAGCAGAGTGCCATAAAATGTCCGACATGAAGGCTGTCAGCCGTCGGGTCGAAACCGATATAAAAAGTAGCTTTTCCATTGTTGATCAGTTCTTTGATCTCTTCTTCATCCGTAACCTGTGCGATTAATCCGCGGGCTACAAGTTCGTCGTATAATGTCATAGTTCTGTCTCCTTTAATAATAATATAATGTTGTTTCGGGGTATTTTTATGAATGATCCGGATGTCCAAACTTGATATTACTTGTAACTAGCACAAATAAACTATGAAAAGTTTCTTTTTGTGTAATGGAAATGAAACTTGGAATAGGTTATTTGTGCAACTATACATTAGTTTGGACATCTTAATTCAAAAATAAAAAAGCCCCGCCCTAATCAAAGGACGGGGAACATACCCGTGTTACCACCTAAGTTTACAGCCAGTTCACACTGTCTGTCTCAATAAGTACGGCAAAAAGCGATACTTTGGCACGATAACGTGTGCGAATCCGTTGCAGCCTACTAATTTTTAAAAATAAAATATTCGGTGCAAGGCTCCAAGATGTATTCAGAATCAGCAGCTCATGCACCTCTCAGCAACCGGTTACTCTCTGTATGACTGTTCTCATTCCTACTTCTTCTTTTCTACGCCTGTCTGTAAAACTACCGTCATTATAGGGTTAAAATGCGGGTTTGTCAACAATGAAAGGTCAAAAGTGGATAAAAAAGTGGATAAAATAATTGACAAATGAGAATCAATAAGATATGATTACGAAAGTGATTCCGTGAGGGAGTAGTTTGCGAGAAATCGTGGTTTGTCAACAGACCCGGTCATGTTAGATGTGACCTGGCAAATCTTAAAAAATGAGACTCATGTATATCAGATTTTCTGGTATGCGTGGGTCTTTTTGTGTGGCAGACAGAATTTGCGGACATGATTTTTAAAAAGATCGGGAGATCAGAACAAAATGAATACAAAGGAGATAAGAAAGTAATGGGATATTTGGAATTATTATTGATCGGAGTCGGACTTGCAATGGACGCATTTGCAGTGTCTATCTGTAAGGGTCTGAATATGAAAACTATTAATAAGAAACATTGTTTTATCATTGCATTGTTTTTTGGAGGATTTCAGGCATTGATGCCGTTTATCGGATGGCTTGCCGGAATACAGTTTGAACACTATATCAAAGCATTTGACCACTGGATCGCATTTGTTCTTCTGGTTGTGATCGGTGGACATATGGTGGTAGAGGTTCTTCGTGGAGAGGATGAGGAAGATGAAGTCTGTCTTTGCGCCGCAGAGGCAGCGGAGGAACATCTGGATATAAAAGAGTTGTTTTTACTGGCGATCGCAACCAGTATTGATGCACTCGCAGTCGGCGTGACGTTTGCTTTTTTACAGGTAAATATCGTACCTGCGATCATCATTATAGGAAGTGTGACGTTTGTAATTTCAGCAGCAGGAGTCTTTATTGGAAATATATTCGGAAGTAAATATAAGAGCCGTGCAGAGCTTGCCGGTGGAATTATTCTGATTTTACTTGGAATTAAGATTTTATTAGAGCATTTAGGAATTGTTTAAGGATATTTTACAGAAAATTTATGGTATTGGAATTGCATGGTAATGAGGGTGCATGGTATAATGAGTGCAAGCGAGTCAACATGCTCGCATGATTGACGAGCGGTGAAATTATTGAGGGAGCTATGCTCACGATGTAATGACGCACAACAAAATTCAACCATACATAGAAAGGGGAAGAACGATGGCATTTTTTGATAAACTTGGAGAGACAATTGTAAACGTTGGAAAAGATGCAACACAGAAAGCAAAGGATTTATCAGGTGTTGCAAAGCTGAACCTGGATATTAAGGCAAAAGAGGACTATGTTCAGAGACAGTATACAGAACTTGGAAGAATCTATTATGAAGAGCATAAGACAGAGAGCGAAGTAGATGGAGCAGAGCATTTTGAATTGATCAAAGAGGCTTTAGAAGAGATCGAAAGAATGAAACTTGAGATCATGGAATTAAAAGGAACCAAGACCTGTCCAAAATGCGGAGCAGAGTTAGCTGACGGAGCAGAATTCTGTAGTGCCTGTGGCGAGAAAGTTTCTGTTGTAGTCGATACAGATCCTGAGGCTGAGGATGTGACAGTAGAAGAAGTATCCGAAGAGGAGAAAAAGGAAGAACTGTAAGAAGCCATTTTTAAAACTTGATGAAATATTGTAAGAAATGAAAGCCTGCCGGGAATTCGTTGAGGATTCCCGGCAGGCTTTTTCCATCATATGTGATCACAAGATAAAATGTCTTCAAATAATGTTCTTGGAAGAAATCAGCACATCGTTGTATGTCCGAAATATTCATGATTCCTCCTATTAGAAAACAAAAGCTCCCGGACTTATCCGAGAGCCTTGCTACCGGCAATCGTTCACGATTATTTTTTATACAGGGGAGTGCCCGGATCAGCCGATCTGATTCCCTCAGCAAGTGAGCCTGTGTTGTTTTCTAGCATCAGTATATACAATATTATAAAAAAGTCTATGATAAATTTGCACAAAAAAATTTTGGAAAGATTGCATTTCAGAAGCCGTCTCTTGTATTTCATTCGCTATATTTGTCATGTTATCCCGTTTTTTCACACAACCAAAAAGTAAACTGCTAGAATAACAGCATCTTTGATATAGCTAAAAGGGAGAGGAGAATATGTTAAACAGTATTCTGGCATATGTAACATTTAATATCAAAGCACTTTTAAAAAACAAGATTTCTTTTGTCTGGTCCATTGCTTTACCACTGGTAATGTTCTGGATAGACAAAGATGCGATCTCAAGTGAAGTAGAATTGATCTATTGGTGGGTGTATATGGTCCTCTGTTCCTATATCTATGGGATCGGCTTGTATGCACTGGAATTAAGGGAATCGGGAAGTCTTAGAACAATTTTTTCGATACAGCGTTCCTCCTGGAGTTTTTTCTTAGGGAATCTGTTGACACAGATATTGTTCTGCATTATCAGTATCGGAATATTTGATATTGTTGTAATAATTGCAAAAGGATTTTCAATAACGCATATTCTTTTTTACAGTATCTATACGATCCTGGTGTGTATACCGTTTGCATTCCTGAGTTATGTGGTTACACTGCTGCCCAGTGTTCATGCCGATACGATACGGACGATTTTTTCTGTTGTGATATTTGGAATGTTTATGCTGCTAAGTACGGATCTCACGATCAACAGGTACAATCCAATGTTTTATATCTCGCAAATGCTGATGCAGAAAACCATGAACAATCTGATCCTGTATAGTATTGTGTCGCTGGTATCCATAGCACTTGGCATGTTAGGGATCATAAAATTTGAACCGGGTTCCAATGAAAGGAGGTGAGAAGCAGGATGTGTGCGGAAAATATTTTTGTCGATGAACTATCCATAGAACCGTGTCACAAGACCATGACAATGACTTTTCAGAAGGGATTGAATTATCTGAAGGGGCAGAATGGTTCGGGAAAAACCATGCTGTTAGACTATGTGGCAGGGATCAGAAATGACCAGAAACAACGGATATCGGGGAATGAGAATATCGTTTATATTAACCAAAACATCTTTTTTGCAGATCGTTTAACAGGAACGGATTTTGTAAAATTTGTATATCGGCTGGACAATAAAAGCAGGGAAAGAGAAAAGTTTTTTGAGTTTACGGAAAGATTTGACATAGATAAAAAAGTTGATGTAAAGACATTGATGGAAAAACAGTGGGGGCTGTTGTCAGGTGGTGAGAGGAAATACCTGTATTCCATGGTATTGCTGTCGTTAGACAGGGAATGGTACATTTTAGATGAGCCGTTCGCCTATTTAGACACCGAGAAAAAGGAGATTTTGTGGAAAGTCATAGAAGCATTTGCATCAGAAGGAAAGGGCGTTATATTGACATCACATGAGGAGGATAGTAGAATAAACGGAAGTGACATCCATGTCATAAATTTGGATTAAGTTGACAGGAGAAATACCGTGAAGGTAGAAATCAGACTTACACAGGATGCATATGAGCCGTATGCGGTGATCTACACGAATGAGATTACCGATGAAGTGCGTGAGACAGCGGATTCCATTCATGCATCCAACAGGATCGTAATTGCAAATGAAGATGAGAGAAGCATTGTTCTTTTTGCAAGGGATATCTATATGATCCGCATAGAAGATGCAGCCGTATGGATTCATTGTAAAGAAAAAAAATACAGTGCGAAAAAGCGGTTGTGCGATATTGAAAAAGCACTGGGCGAAGGCTTTATGCGGATTTCTAAAACAACGCTGGTAAATCTCAAATATATTGCATATGTAGAACCGTATTTTAACGGAACGATGCTATTGGTAATGAAAAACGGCAGTAAGGACAGTATTTCAAGAAAGTACCTTCCAAAATTCAAAGAATATTTAGGATTATAAATCATGAAAAGAATCATAGAACTTTCCATAAAAGGTGTCGGTCTGGCACTGGCACTCTTCGCTGTATTCGGTTTGGTAGCGGATGTGGCAAACCAGGGAGTGTTTACATTAAAAAATTACAATTATACCAAAATGGTCATTGGGGCAGTCATCGTGGGACTTGGTTTTTCTGTTCCCGGAATCGTATATGAAACAACCGATTTTTCCTATGCGGTAAAAATTCTGATCCATATGGGAACGGGATGTGTCATCTTTTTGATTACCGGATATGCCGTAGGATGGTTCTCGTTAGCAGGAGGGATAAGACAGTGCATGCCTCCGATCTTAGCAAGCCTTGGAACATCAGTATTGCTCTGGGTCGTATTCATGCTTCGGGACAGGAGAACGGCAGAAAGGATCAATGAAAGGATCAGGGAGCTCGAAGATGAGGATGAAGTTCATGTGACAAAAGAAGCATAGTGGATGCGGTAAAAGCAGCTTTGGAAATTTCCGAAGCTGCTTTTGTCCACCCTAATCCTCACCGACACCCAGTAACTTCTTCACGGCATTCTGCATCTCTTCGTGTTGCCGGTATTTCTGGATCAATTCATGCTCTTCTTTAGAGAGGAAGAGCTCTTCTGACGGCGGCTGATAGCCGAAAGTCTCTAAAATATTATCAATCTTATAAATTTTACAAAGGACTAACAGCGTATCCGCATCCGGCTGGGTCTGTCCGCTTTCCCATCCGTAAATGGTCTTTGTGGCAAATGGAAGATTTTGTTCCTCTAATTTAAAGACCACATCTTCCACCGAGTAGTGGTTTTGTTTTCTATATTCTTTTAAAACTTTTGCAATATTTGGGTTTTTCATGTTTTCACCTCTTTCGTTATCATATAGTACCCTATATTTTGCGTCAATAAAGTCTGAAAAATTCTTTGAAATCAAGGAAATACCGTATTGATATTCCTTTATAAAAAGAATATAATGGAGTTCTAAGTGGGGGAATTCTCTTCTTCAAAGAAAACAGGAGGATCGTATATGAGGAATGAAGCGACATTATGGCTTGCAAAGTACATGGAAGATCATGGAATTTCTACAGAAAAAATAAGCAGGGAACTTCATATACCAAAGAAAAAGCTGATTCCGGGAACAAAAGAAAGTCTGGACGCAGACGAATTTTTAGCACTTTGTTCCTATCTTCAAATTAACCCCCAAACTATACCGATCAGACAGGGAGAAAAATGATTACATATATATGCCGCAATAAGGACATTAAGACAGGAGAAGATTTACCCTGCACCAATACCGTATGTAAGACAAGCATCTGTCCATCCTGTGGTCAGAGAGCAGATGCCGGCTCACAGATATACTGGTGCAAAAGCTGCAAAACCCCTATATATGAGGAAGTCTGCCCTATCTGTAATAAGAAAGGAAAGAAGCTGGCAACGGATCTGCGTCCGGTCTTTCCGGAAGAGAGGCTGCTGTTAGAACTCATTTTGGGGACACCCTATGCATTTTTAGAGAAGTCTGTGTGGAATGGTTCAGGAAATCACTATTATGTAGATGGGAAGAGAATTCCTTTTTCCGTAAAGGATTTAAAACAACTGAATATTGATAAAGTGCGGGAAGAATATCAGAACTATCAGGAAAAAAATACAGACCGGTATTTTAAAGAACAGATGGAGATATTCTTACAGGCAAACAGAGAGCGTTATGAGGCACTGGTGGAAGAGGCAGATGAGTATATCCGCAGAGTGGCAGCAGATTATAACTTTATGGAAATGTTTGTTTCGTTCAGCGGTGGAAAAGACTCTACCGTTGTTTCTGATCTGGTCATGCGGGCACTCGGAAACCCGAAAGTGCTCCACATTTTTGGTGATACGACACTGGAATTTCCATTTACCTATGAATATGTAAAACGTTTTAAGCAGGAGCATCCGCAGACACCGGTCATTACCGCTTGCAACAAAGAGAAGGATTTTGAGGAACTCTGTCGTATGATCGGGCCGCCAAGCCGTGTGATGCGCTGGTGTTGTACGGTCTTTAAGACCGGAAGCATCCAAAAGACCATCAAGTCCCTGTTTCGCAATAAAAAAGAAATCCTGACTTTTTACGGCATCCGAAGAAGTGAGTCGGCAAGCAGGAGCAAGTATGACAGGGATTCGGACAGTCCGAAGATCACAAAACAGAGGATCATATCACCGATCATTGACTGGATGGATTTTGACATCTGGCTTTATCTTCTGACTACGGGAATCGACTTTAACCGGGCATACCGGCTGGGTTATGCGAGAGTGGGCTGCTGGTGCTGCCCGAATAACAGTGGATGGTCGGAGTTTTTATCAAAAATCCATATGAAGGAGCAGAGTACGCATTTTCGGGAGATGCTTTTGGAGTTTGCAAGGGAAATTGGAAAAGAAGATGCAGAGGTATATGTGGATGAAGGATATTGGAAGGCAAGACAGGGAGGGAACGGAGTTGCCTATGCACAGAAATCCGTCATTGCATTCGAGCCATGTGCGACGCAGGAAAATACCTATAATTATGAGCTGCAAAAGCCGATAGAAACAGAACTTTATGAATTGTTCCGTCCGTTTGGCTATCTGAATTATGAGCTTGGAAATGAAAGACTTGGAGAAGTCTATATATTAGGAAAGAACGGAGTACCGCAGTTGAAGCTTCAGGGGAGGATAGGAACGAAGAAGCTGAAGGTTACCCTATTAGATCAGAAGATTACGGAAGATAAGATAAAGTGTCAGATTACCAAATACCAGATGTGTATGGGATGTCTTGCATGTGAGAGCGTATGCAGGCATGATGCGATTTCCATAAAAGAAGACGACGATGGGAACATCCATTATCAGATTTTGGATGAAAAATGTGTAAGGTGCAGGGAATGTGTCAGTCATTTTTCTGCAGGATGTTATATGAGAAAGGTACTGGCAATTAAAAGAAATTAACAGGTGAAGAAACCATGACAAAGATAAAATACCGTTTTAAAGGGCATGAAAGCTTTATTTTGCGGGAGGGCTGGCTCAATAAAGGCATGAGGGAAGTGAGAAATGATCCGTTTGTCTTTTCACAGAACTATGGAGCAGATGTGCTCGGAGTGGGTCCGAACATGGCAAAGGCGATCCGCTATTGGATGCGTACCTGCGGATTGTTAAAAGAGCGGGGAAAACAGGGTGTATTCCTTTCAAAGCTCGGAGAGCAGATATGGGAATATGACAAATATTTAGAAGATCCGTTTTCTCTGTGGATCATTCACTGTAATATCGTAAAAAATCGTGGGCAGGCAACCGCTTGGAGTCTTTTTTTTAATGAATATGATGAAATAGAATTTACCAAAGACGAACTGGTGAAAGAGCTGATAAACAAAGCCGGAAATCTGGAAGGACTTAAAAAATTTTCGGAAAAATCCGTAGAAGCAGACGGAGAGGCACTGCTTCGTATGTATGTAAGGAAGCCGGAGCGGGAAAGTGATCCGGAGGAAAAGAACATCAGCCCGTTTGGCATTTTTGAATTGGTAAAACAAAAGGGCAGTCTTTACTGGAAAAGCCAGCCGCCGCTGCATCTGCTTCCGGCAGAGATCGTCGGGTATCTTTTGAAAGACTGCACGTCCAAAGAAGGAGCTGTCAGTATCGATGATCTTCTGACAGGAAAGGATTCGCCGGGCAGGATCCTGAATTTGAAGAGGACCGGTCTGGTAGAAAAACTTGAAGAGTTAGAACAAAAAAATTATATACAAATGAACCGGACAGCAGGCTTGGACATGGTATATCTGAACCAGTCTGTAACAGGAGAAGAAATTGTTAAAAAATACTTCCGACCATAGAGAAGAGGGGAGAACAGACAGATGAAAAATTTCGTAAATGTAGACACAAGATTTCAAAAATCAATCAATCTTACTTTAGATACAGGGGATATGGCATTAGTAAACCGCTATATCCCGACACGTTCCTCCGTATCCATTTTAAAACAGTATCTGACAAATATTGTGCGGGGACAGGGCGAACATGCAACAATACTGATTGGTCCTTATGGAAAAGGAAAATCGCATCTTTTGCTGGTGTTGCTGGCATTACTGTGTAAAAGCAAAGACGAGACAGCAGAAATACAGAAAAAAATCATAGAAGCCGACAATTCAACAAAGTTGCTTTTTATGGAGCTTGCCGAAGTGGGAAGACCGTTTTTGCCGGTGATCGTCTCTTCTTTTCAGGGAGATTTAAACGAATCATTTATTTTTGCATTACAGGAGGCATTAAAAAAGACCGGTATCAGAGATCTGCCGCTTCCGAGTGAGTACAGTGAAGCCGTCCGTACGATGGAGAGTTGGAAGGAATCCTATCCCGACACCTATCAGCGGTTTGAAAAAATGTTAGAAGAGAGAGGATGTACCGCCTCTTTATTTAAGGAACGTTTAAAAAAACAAAAAGAAGCTGCACTCTTAGAATTCAAAGAATTTTACCCGGTACTGACATCCGGAAGTGTTTTCAATCCAATGGTGCAAAAAGAAGCACTTCGGGTCTATGAAGAGGTCAACCGTGTGCTTTGTGCAAAGTACGGATATGCCGGCATTTATATCATCTTTGATGAATTCAGTAAGTATATAGAAGGACATGAAGCAAAGAATTTTGCAAAGGATATGAAGATTTTGCAGGATATGTGCGAATTGGCAGACAGCCGGAAAGAAGAGCAGATGTATCTGACCTTTGTGGCGCATAAGAGTATCCATGAGTATGTCAAAAGTATTGATTCGGAAATGATCCATGCATTCCGTGGGGTAGAAGGGCGGCTGAAAGAGATCCGGTTTGTAGTTTCTTCCCAGAATAATTATGAACTGATTGAGCATGCACTGCATAAGAAAGAGGGATTTTATACCCCGGAAATACAGGAAAGGGCAGAAGCGTCTTATCAGCTTGCCTGTTTTTCACATCTTTTTGAAAAAGAGGATTTTAATCAGATCGTGGCAAAAGGCTGCTATCCGCTGACTCCGGTATGTGCATATGCACTGCTGAATATCAGTGAAAAAATCGGACAGAACGAAAGAACGGTTTTTACATTTTTAGCGGGAAACGAACCGGGCAGCCTGAACCGCATTATGGAGGGCAGGAACAGAGAAAATCTGATCGGTGTAGAATATGTCTATGATTATTTCAAAAATCTGTTTCGGGAGACTGTGGATGAGACCTATATCCATAACGAATGGTTAAAAGCAGAGTATGCTTTAACGAAAGCGGATACGGAGATTGAAAAAAGGATCATTAAGGCAATGGCGATCATCCGTATGATACGCCGCCCGGAAGAGTTAGCGGTACTGAATAAGCCGATCTGTCTGGCGCTGAATATCGAAAAAGAAGAGTGTGACAAGGCAATGCGTGAGCTGATGAAAAAAGAGGTGGTCTTTTTCCGCTCAAGTCTTGGTACCTATGCATTTAAGAACAATATCGGTATTAATATCGAGGAGGCGATTGAAAAAGAAATCCGGCGGCTGCGTCATAGCATCAATACCTGTAAAGTGTTAAACGAGATTTCCGAACTGACCTATGC
Source organism: Maccoyibacter intestinihominis (assembly GCF_040096355.1). Taxonomy (NCBI): domain Bacteria; kingdom Bacillati; phylum Bacillota; class Clostridia; order Lachnospirales; family Lachnospiraceae; genus Maccoyibacter; species Maccoyibacter intestinihominis. The sequence goes on along the minus strand of NZ_JBBMEX010000009.1, from coordinate 96,290 downwards.
CGTTCCAAAACAGTACAATCAGGACCGTGCAATGACAAGATATTTCCGATATGAATTCATTGAATATGAAGACTTCCTTTCCATTGGCAGTGCAAAGGTCTTTTTCGAGCACCGTTTTTCCGATGGATATATCTTAGCGATCGTGACAGCAGACAAGGTAGAAAAGGAAAAAGTGCTGCGTCATCTGCGGGAATTAGGGGATGAACGTATTATCGTGTTACTGCCTAAAGAAGAATTTTTATCGGAATGGGCGCTTTTGCGTCTTGCGGCAGTCAGAAGCCTTGCAAAGGATGAGCATTTTATTGAAGAGAATAAAGCGCTCCGTCAGGAGTTAGACCTCTATGAAGAGGACATCCGCTATGAAGTAAATGAGAGATTAAAAAGAGATTTTATGCCGGAAAACGGTGGCTGTTATGTACTTCATACAAGCAGGAAAGAGCCGCATATCCGGACCGGAATGGAATTTAACCGGTATTTAAGCCAGATCTGTGAAGACTACTATTCGTTAGCACCAAGGATCAACCATGAGCTTTTGAATATCCAGAATGTGCAGGGACAGTACTTAAAGGCAAGAAATGATGTGGTAAGAGCCATTTTAGATGGAAAAGATTTAGAGGAATATGAGCGGGGCAGCAGTCCTCAGGCAATGGTGTACCGTGCGGCATTTCTTCGGACAGGACTTGCCGGAGAAGAGTTTCCGTTAGACGGCGGCTGTCGGAAGATCATGGAGGAAATCGAGGACTTTTTTGTGAAAGCAAGTGGAAAGCGGGTATCTTTTCAGATGCTCTATGAACGCTTGCAGGGCAAAGATTATGGGGTGCGAAAAGGTGTGCTTCCGCTGTTTCTTGCGTGGAAATTTTATCTGCTAGAAGGCATGCCGGTGCTGTACCTTGGAAATAAGGAACTGCTGATCACGGTAGAAGTGCTGAACAATATCAACCAGTTTCCGGAAAGCTATGATCTTTATATAGAAAAGAAAGATATGGAAAAAGAGCTTTATTTACAGGAAATGGAGGATATCTTTTGTGATGCGCAGACGGAAAAAATCATACGTTCCAACCGACTTTCCGTCATTATGGAAAATATGCAGAAATGGTATCGTTCCCTGCCGCAGTATACGCGGGTCAGTGAACGCTATCCGCAGGAAATGCTCTATGCGGTCAGAAATTTCCGAAGGTTATTAAAGCAGACGGAGTTAAATCCGAGAGAATTTTTGTTTGAGCAGCTTCCGAATGCCATGGATTCTTCTAAAAATCAGATGACGGGGCTTATAGTCAGGGAAATGAAGTGGAGCATGGATACGCATTTTGAAAATGCGATAGAAGATACGGCAAAGGAGATCAAAAAAATATTTGGTGCAAAAGAAAGCGACAGTCTCAAGGCATGTCTGCAGGACTGGTATGGCAGACAGCAAAACCGTTCCAAACGCTATGTATTGAACAAAAAGATCAAGAGTTTTATGGAATATGTGGGAGAACTGAATACCAACGACGAGCGGGAGATTGTTGCCGTATTATCCAAACGTCTGGAAGATATCTATATTGAGGACTGGAATGACAGATTACAGGAAAAATTCCTGCGTGACATTACAAAGATACGCCAAAAGACAGAGGCGGCAAAGGAAGATGCCGGTTTAGAAAACGGACAAAAAGAGATTTTCCTAAAGACGGCGGATGGAGCGGAGATCCACAAATATTATGATGCGGACGTAAAAGACAGCACCAGTGAATTTTTGAAAAATATGATCGAAGAGGCACTGGATAACTTTGGTGACAGCTTAGAGACAAATCAGAAAGTGGCTGTTTTAGCGGAGGCATTAGAAAAACTATTACAGTAGAGGAAACATCATGGAAGAATACATTTATCTGGACAATGCCGCAACCACTTTTCCAAAACCGGAGGCGGTTTATCGGGCATTGGACCGGGCAAACCGAAATGCAGCAGTCAATGCCGGACGCGGCAGTTATGCATTGGCAGAACAGGCAAAACAGTTGATCGAAGATACTAGAGGGTTACTTCTGACACTCACAAAGGCAAAACCGGCAGCAGAGGTAGTGTTTACACCCTCTGCTACCTTTGCATGCAACCAGATTTTTGGAGGTCTTCCATGGAAAAGAGAAGATATTGTCTATGTCTCACCCTATGAGCATAACGCGGTCATGCGTACTCTGCATTTTTTACAGAAACGCTATGGCTTTGCGATAGAGGAATTGTCGGTAGATGCAGGGACCTTAGAGCTTGATTTAGAAAAAATCCGTTATCAGTTTATCCAAAACCCTCCAACGGTTCTTGCCATGACACATATCAGCAATGTCACAGGGTATATTCTTCCGGTTGAAGAAGTGGCAGCTTTGACAGATACGGAAAAGATGACGGTGATCGTGGATGGTTCGCAGGCATTGGGATTGATCCCTGTCCGTCTGGAACAAAGCGGCATTGATTACTATATATTTGCGGGTCATAAGACACTTTACGGACCGTTTGGAGTCGGCGGTTATATCGCACAATCTACAGGAAATGCAGAAAAATTAGGACTTGTGATCGCAGGAGGAACCGGAAGCAATTCACTGAATTTAGAGATGCCGCAGCTTCTTCCCGACCGTTATGAACCGGGAAGTCCGAACGTACCGGCGATCGCGGGATTGAAAGCGGCGATAGAAACATTTGGAAGTAATTATGAAGAAATGTGTCAGACCATAGAGGAGCATTATCAAAAAGAACGGGAACTGACGGAACTGTTAGAGACAGAGCTTCAAAAAATACAGGGAGTCCATACTTATTTTCCACAGGATAAGGAAAAAAGGAGCGGCATCTGTTCCTTTACAATAGAAGGATATTTTTCGGATGATATAGGAATGTTGCTCGATGAAGATTATCATATCGCAGTCCGGTGCGGCTATCACTGTGCACCGCTGATTCATAAATATTTAAAAGACGAACCATATGGGGGAACGGTGCGTGTGGGCATCGGACAGTTTAATACAAAAGAAGATATCAGGCAACTCATACACGCAGTGGAAGAAATCGCAAGGGGGTAACAAAAGTGAACGACGATTTAAAACGGGTAAATTTAAGAGACATTGTAGACAGGATTTCGGAGAATACGATTGTACTGCCGGATTTCCAGCGAGGTTTTACATGGAAGGAAAACAATCGGCAGAAAGCATTGTTGGCATCTGTCCTGACCAAGCTGCCCATAGGAACGGTTTTATTTTTAAATGTAAAAACAGAAGACTATGGATACAAGAAAATAGGAAAGAATGAAAGAAACATTGACAATTTAGAGGGAAAGCAGGAAGTAAAGGCGCTGTTAGACGGTCAGCAGAGGATCACGGTCTTAACGGCATTCCTTTCCACGAAACTTCAAAGAGAGAACATTGACGATCTCGTATCACCGACACTGGAACGGCGGTATTTTTTAAATCTTCCAAGTTTTCAAAGTGTGATAAATAGCAAAAAAGAAGATCTTTTTGGTGGAACAATCTTAAGTTTTCCGAATTCTTTTCGGGGAAATTATCCGGAGATCTCCAGTGAGGAGATGAAGGAACGGATCACTTTTGTTCACGATCGAAAGAAAGCATTTTTATATGAAAAAGCAGAAACGAAGGATACCCGCGAAATTCGTGAATATTGCAGAAATGTCAATAACAGTGAAGATGGCGATGCTTATCTGCTGCCGTTGTTCTATCTGTTGGATGCCTGTGAACCGGGGGCACCGGGTGCTGTCATTCTTGAGGATGTAGTCAAAGAAATCGGGGCAGAGTATGAGAAATCCATTAGATCATGGCTTCAGGCAGAGGAATATCCAATAGAGGAAAAGGAACAGTATTTAGAAAAATTCGGACTTGAAGACGCACAAAGAGAGGCTGTTTTAGAAGAGATCAAGACAGGAACACTTTTTTTACCAAAAGAAGAAAGAGAAGATAATTTTTCTGATCTTTTAAAGGAACGGAAAATGCAGTGGGGAATGCACCTTTGTGAATATCTGAGAAAATGTATCGAGGATATCCGGCTTTATGAGATTGCAATTTCCGTCAATGATAAAAAGCGCGCCATTGATATCTATGAAAACCTGAACCTGGGAGGAAAATCCCTAAGTGTCTTTGACCTGATCTTAGCAAAGGCATCCAGGCATACGCAGGAGAAGGGAAATCTCTTTACACAGATCGTAGATGACATAGAGCGTGACCACAGGGAGGAATATACCTCATTTGTAGAAAAATGCTCGCCGGGTCAGAAGAACAGTTATAAAAATCACATTGCAGACAGCGACAAACCATATTCGGCAGTGGGACGGATCGGCTGCTGGGATAAATCTCAAAAAGAACTTTCTGCTACCTACATAAAGGCATTGATGAACCTTTTGGGTATCATTGACTATTTTTCAGAGGGAGATCCGGGATTTAGTCTGCGTGATGCTGAGAAGATCCAAAACCTGAACGTGAAAGTCACAAAAAGAGAATATCTGTTGCAGATTCCATCAGAAAAAATATACGGTTATGTGGAGGTGGCATGTCAGGGCTTAGACCGCGCAGCCTTATTTTTACAGATGCGGTGTGGAATCCGAAAGCTTGGTGAAATACATTACAATCTGATGTGGGTTATCTTAGGAACGGTATTTTTAGATGAAGCATGGTTTGAGGACAGTGAAGTCTTAGATTATATGGAAGTCTGGTATTGGAGTGCGATTTTATCGGGAGAGTTCAAGATAGAGCAGAACCGGGCATTTATCCGGAATCTTCAGAATGTTTTATCTGAGATCCAAAACATCAAAGAATCCGATAAGACTTTCACAAAAGCCCTTTGCAATAACGTACTGACAGATAAAAAATTTGCAGACCGTGACATTGTTTTAATGAAAAATCCATCCGTATATCCGGAGGAGGTAATTGGGAATACCATCTGTCAATTTTATTTATCAGAGACATATTCGGATATTTTAAAACCGCTTCCGGAGAAAAACGACTATCAGCCACAAACACTGAGTGCATTAAACGATTCCGTGAAGCTGCAAAAACATCACATTATGCCGATCGGAAGTCTTAGCGTAAAGTATAAAGATGCCAATAAAACGACAGAAAGCCGGAGAAAAGACAACAGCAGTCCGTATAATTCACCGTTGAATTTCCTGCTGATATCGGAAAAAGCGAATGGGCTGATCCAAAACCATACACTGAAAGAATACTTTGAATTGTGTGATAAGACGGCATTAAATAGTGTGGATATTGAAGATCATACATTTACCGATATGTCAGATCGGGAAATCGGATACCGGATCGGTGACGAAGCATTGCAGCTTTTTCTCGAAAAAAGATATGACGATTTTAAGAGCCGTATTACGGCGAAATGTCGGAATTTATTGAATTGTTCAGACATTTGCTGCGGAGAAGGACAGGGAGGAAACTGATATGGAAAAGAATCGGGACAACATGATGCAGACATTGAAGTTTGAAATTTTACATATGGAAAAGAGGAATCTGCGAAGCAAGGCAAAGACAGATCAGCGCATGTCAGAGGAATTGCAGAAAATCATCAAGGAATATGCAAGAGGGATAACGGAATAGGGGGACAGGTATATGAAATTTGAAAGTATTACCATGGAAAATTTCATGCGGTATAAGGGAAGGAATCATATAGAATTTAGCTGTGATGATGTAAAAAATGTAACGGTAGTATTAGGAGACAATACGGTTGGAAAAACGACGATAGCGCAGGCATTCCGCTGGGGTCTGTATGGTGCATTAATGGCAAACGGAACAAAAAGTGCCGGAGATTTTCAGCTTTTAAATACGGATATCTTAGAAATGATGGATGCAAACAGCCGTGCGAAGGTAAAAGTAGAGATTGCAGCAGTTGACGAAGAAAAACGTTATATCATCACAAGAGAGACAACCTATACCAGAGCATTTCCAAAGTTAGAGAGCCGGGAGTTTCAGAAGAAATGTGCGATGCGGATTACCGAGTTAGAGGACATGGAAAGTTATGTCGAGGTAGACAGCAACGAGATAGAGACATTGATCAATGAACTGTTTCCAAAGAACTTGTCCCACTATTTTTTGTTTGATGGAGAACGGTGGAATGATGTCAGTGTAGGAGGTGTCCGGGAAAATATCAAAGAATCGGTACATATTTTAACGGGATTATCTGCATATCGCGAGGCGAAGAACCATTTAAAAGATATGGGAAGCAATTCCGTTATCAAAAAATTCCGTTCAGAGATTAAGGGATCGGGTGCAGTCTATGATAATTTAGAAGCAGAACGAAAAAAATTAGAGCGTGATATCGAAAAGCTTTGGGATGAGATTGAGATATTGGAAGTCAATATCCGGAATTATGAGAAAAAGAATGAAGATATCGAACGTTTCTTAGCAGAAAACCACAATACGGAAGAATTGCAAAGGAAAAAGAAACATTTAGAGCTATTGTGTGAGTCCCAGAGAAAGCAAAGTCTTTATTCTTACAAGACATTGGTAAATGCCATCAGCGATAAAGCCTATATGGTATTTGCCCAGCCAATGCTCCGCGCAAGTATGGAACTATTAAAAAGTGCGAAAATGGAACGACGTGATATCCCATATATGCGTCAGGCAACGATAGATTACATCATTAAGAACAAACGGTGTATCTGCGGTCATGAGATTAAAAAAGACAGCAGTGAGTATTTTGCACTGATGGAGCAGCGAAATTATCTGCCGCCGGCAGATGTCGGTTCCATAATAGGGGACTTTGAGAGAACTGCAAACCGCTGGTACCGCAAAGGTGATGAGCTGTTAGAAGAGATTGATGATTATGCAAAAGAAGTAGACGAGAATGTCCGGGAATATCATGATTCCTGTAACCGTTATGAAAAACTGCAAAAGCAGTTAGATGAACATATTGATTTTGCAGAGAAAAGGAAGACACAGCGTTTCTATAAATCGGAGATCCAGCGTTTTTCTAAGGAAAAGGGAGAAAAAGAAGGACGGATCGAAGCCTGTAAAAAGAGAATAGAAACCACGGAAAAAGAGATGCAAAGCCTAGAAGCAAGAAATGAGCGGAATCGGATCTGGCGGCAACGCTTAGAGATAGCAGAGGAATTGTACCGGCAGCTGGATAAAGAATTTTCTGAGCAGGAAAATAAGATTTTTCTGGAGTTAAACCGGCAGATACAGGAGAATTTCAGCAAAATGTTTAACGCAAAGGATAAAAAGATTGAACTGACACCGAAGTATGAGATTCAGATGCTTTACCGTACGCAGCAGGGATATCGGGAAGAGAAAAATCTGTCCGAAGGCGAGAAAATAGCAAGGAACTTTGCGTTTATTGTAACGATCATGGATTTCAGCAGAAGAAAGAAACAGGAAAAGACCGGGCATGAGACAGCAGATAGTGACACCCTTCCAATCGTATTGGACGGACCGTTTTCTAAGCTGGGAGATGAAAATATCGAATTGATCGCAAAGGTGCTGCCACAGGTTTCGGAACAGGTCATTATCTTTATGTTGAAAAAAGACTGGGAGTATACAAAGTTAGATCCTTACGTTGGAAGCAGATATTACATTGATAAAAAACCGGAAGAATCATTTGCAACGATCAAACCGGCAGGGGAGGAGACAGTTTAATGGAAAATTATAAATTTTTTAACGACCCTTATAAATTTTCAGGTAAGCATGCCCGTATGGTAAGCGAACTATGGTCATTAAATGACTATGAACATAGTTATTTTAAGCGATTGATAGACATCTATATCGTAGCTGCGATTCTGGGATTCAGAATTGACAGAAAAGCCAAAAGAGATTATGCACCGGTAGAACAGAGAACCGTATTTGGGGAGCAGATGAGACAAGCATCAGAAGATTTGGAGTTCATCCTGCAGATGATGCTGTTATTAGAGCCGGCAGGGCAGGGAATCCATGAAGAGTGTATCCGGCGGGCGTTTAAAGGTGTTGAAACAGAAGAAGAGTTCAAACGCTATAATGAACTGTTTGAATCTTATATGCTTGGTGGAGTGGAAGAACTGTATGAAAGACTGGTACTTCAGAAAGAAGAAATAGATACAGATTACAGTGATGATAAGACGGCAAATCTGATGATGTTATTTGAACGGTTTGCTCCGAAGAAAAATTCCTAAAATTTTTATAAAATCTCAGAATTGTTAAAAAATCAGTTTACAAAATATGGGAAAAACAGTATAATAAAAAACGAATTATACTATACCAAGAAATAATCGGTTGTTACAGTATGGTAAGAAACCGAAAAGCTCTAATCCCATTCTTCGGAATGGGATTATCTTTTATATGGATTTTATAGGAATAGTAAAAAAGACAAATTTTTAGTACACAAAATGTTCCGCACAGGCGGTTCTGGGAGGAGAAAAATTTATGGGAGAAATGAGTAAGACAAACATGGACAGGCACAGGAGTTACCGGATCGGACTGGATATCGGTATTGCATCTGTAGGATGGGCAGTACTTGAAAATAACAGTCAGGATGAACCAATCCGTATTCTGGATCTGGGAGTTCGTATTTTTGAGGCAGCAGAGGTTCCAAAAACAGGAGCTGCATTAGCGGCAGAACGAAGAGATGCCAGAACTGCCAGAAGAAGGATCCGCAGAAGACGTCATCGTTTAGAAAGGATTAAGTGGCTGTTTGAAAGAGAAGGACTGATCCAAATAGATTCTTTTATGGAGCGGTATCATTCACCAAATCTGCCGGATGTCTATGAACTTCGTTATGAAGGTTTAGAACGGAAGCTCAGCAATGAGGAATTTGCACAGGTACTGTTGCATATTGCAAAACATCGTGGTTTCCGCTCGACAAGAAAGGCGGAGTTAAAAGAAGGGGACAATGGAAAAGTCTTAAAAGCAACAGAAGAGAACCGCGAACGTATGGAAGAGCATGGCTACCGTACCGTTGGCGAGATGATATATAAAGATGCCTATTTTCATACCGAGTGTGCGTGGGCAGACAATGGATATCTGTTAACACCTAGAAATAAAGCAGATGATTATTCCCACACGATGCTCCGGGCGCTGTTAGAAGAGGAGGTTCACATCCTTTTTGACAGTCAGAGGAAGTTTGGAAATGAAAAGGCGACTGAAAAATTAGAGCAGGAATATTTAGAAATTATGTTGTCACAGCGTTCTTTTGATATGGGACCGGGACAGCAGGCAGACGGAACGCCGAGCCCTTATGCAATGGAGGGATTTGGAAATAAGGTCGGATATTGTACATTAGAAAGAGAATCCGGCGAACGTCGTGCGGCAAAAGCAACCTATACGGCAGAGTTATTTGTTGCACTGCAGAAGATCACACATATGAAATTGGTACATATGGATGGCACATCCAGATTTTTTACGGAAGAGGAGCGGAACATTTTATTAGAAATGCTTTCGTCCAAAAAAGAGATTAAATATGCAGCAGTCCGTAAAAAGCTGAATCTGCCGTTAGAAGAAAAGTTCAATACATTGAATTATAATATGAAGCGTAAAGGAAAAGACAATGAAGAGGAAGGAATGGATGAAGCTGCCATAATTGCTGCAACGGAAAAGGCAACTTTTATCAGTATGTCCAATTGTTATGAATACCGCAAGAGGATCGGCGATTATTTAGATACCCTGCCGGAAGAAGAACAACAGGATCTTTTAGATGAAATTGGAACGATTCTGACCTGTTATAAGAACGATGACAGCCGTATGAACCGTTTGACGGAGGCAGGTCTGTCGAAGGAACTGGCGGATTCTTTGTTAGAGCTGACACCTGCGAAGTTCCAGCATCTTTCTATAAAAGCAATGAAAAATATCATGCCTTATATGAAAGAAGGTATGGTATATGATAAAGCATGCGAAGCAGCGGGCTATGATTTTAAAAATGATAATCATGGAAAGAAAATGAAGCTGCTAAAGGGCGAAAATATTACGGAAATCATTAATGAGATTACAAATCCGGTTGTAAAGCGTTCCGTTTCACAGACGGTAAAAGTCATCAATGCGATTATTTTAAAATACGGGAGTCCACAGGCGGTAAGTATTGAGCTTGCCCGCGAAATGTCTAAGAATTTCGAAGAGCGAAAAAAAGCAGAGAAACAGATAGAGGAAAACCGTAAAAAGAATGAAATGGCGAAAAAGGAGATTCAGGAACTGGGCAAACTTTCGCCGAACGGTCAGGATATTTTGAAATACCGTTTATGGCATGATCAACAGGGAATATGCCTTTATACCGGTAAAAAGATACCGTTAGAAGAACTGTTTCAGCCGGGATATGATATTGACCACATTCTTCCTTACAGTATCACTTTTGATGACAGTTACCGGAACAAGGTGCTGGTTACTTCACAGGCAAACCGTGAGAAAGGAAACCGTACGCCATATGAGTATTTTGGTCAGGATGAGGTTCATTGGAGTGCCTATGAAGCAAGAGTCAATCATTTTATCAAGGACTATAAGAAACGTAGAAATTTATTAAAACAGGGATTTACAAAAGAAGACCGCAGGGAATTCAAAGAGCGTAATTTAAATGATACAAAGTATATTACACGCGTGATCTATAATATGATCCGTCAGAATTTAGAGATGGAGCCTTTGAATCGGGAAGACAGGAAGAAACAGGTCTTTGCTGTCAATGGTTCCATAACAGCTTATTTAAGAAAAAGATGGGGACTGATGCAAAAAGACCGTTCTACCGACACGCATCATGCAATGGATGCTGTAGTAGTAGCCTGTTGTACAGATGGTATGATTCAAAAAATTTCCAGAAGTACACAGTATCGTGAGGTCTTATACAAAGGACAGAGTCACCCGGATTATGAGATTGTGGATGTGGAAACCGGTGAAATCATTTCTTTAGAAGACCTTTCAAGAGAAGAGTGGGACGAGCGTTACGGAGCACAGGTACCGCCGCCATGGGAGCATTTTAAAGAAGAGTTAGAAGTCCGTATGGGAAGTGATCCGAAGAATGATCTGGATGCACATCCGGATATGTACCAGTTGTTCCGTTATCCGGAAGATGTATATAACAATATCCGGCCGATCTTTGTGTCAAGGATGCCAAATCACAAGGTGACCGGCGCAGCACATGCAGATACAATACGAAGTCCGAGACATTACAAAGACGGTGGAGAGATATTTGCGGATGGTGGCTATGTATTATCACGAACCAATATTGAAGATTTAAAACTGGATAAGGATGGAGAGATTAAAGATTACTACAATAAGGACAGTGACAGATTACTATATGAAGCATTAAGGGCACGACTGGCAGAATATGATGGTGATGGAAAAAAGGCATTTGCCGAAGAGTTTTATAAGCCAAAAGCAGATGGTACACAGGGTCCTATTGTAAAAAAGGTGAAAACCTATAAAAAAATGTCTCTTGGCGTGGAAATCAATAAGGATGAAGCCGGAGTTGGACGCGGAATTGCCGAAAATGCAAATGGCGGTATGATTCGTGTGGACGTTTTCCGGGAAAATGGAAAATACTATTTTGTACCGATTTATATTGCGGATGCCTTGAAGAAGAGATTGCCGAATAAAGCAGCTATGCAGAATAAGCCATATAGCGAATGGAAAGAAATGAAGGACGAGAACTTTTTGTTTAGTCTGTATTCGAGGGATTTGATAGGGTTTCATCATCTAAAAGGGAAAAAGGTAAAATGTAAGGATGGAACAGAAGTTATATTAACTAAAGAACTCGTATACTATATAGGGGCCAATATACATACAGCAAGTTTTGCGTGTAAAGCACATAATGGAAAATATGAATTTGATGGTTTGGGTATTCAGTCTTTAAAAGAGTTGAAAAAATACCAGGTGGATGTTCTTGGAAATGTAACAGAAGTTCGTCAGGAAAAGAGAAGAGGGTTTCAGTAAATGGGATACCGGAATATAAAAATTGAAACATCTCAGCAACTAAACATTAAAAATAGTCAGCTTTTGATAGGTTCATCCGGTGAAGTGCAGATTCCTTTAGAGGATATCAACAGTATTCTCATAGAAAGTCAGTCGGTGACGCTGTCCAGTTATTTTTTGCAGAAAATGGCAGAAATGGGGATTGCAGTGTATGTTTGCGATGAGAAACATTTGCCAAATGCAGTGCTTCTCCCTATGGTACGCCATAGCCGTCATTTTAAACTGTTAAAATGTCAGATGAATCTTGGAAAGCCAAAACAAAAAAGGCTTTGGCAGCAGATTGTGATCAGAAAAATTGAAAATCAGTCTGCCTGTCTTAGATTCTTAAATTTAGAGGGCGCCGAAGAGCTTTTAAAAATGTCAAAACAGGTGCAATCCGGTGATAAAACAAATGTTGAAGCAAAGGCAGCAGCTTTTTATTTTCGCAAGTTATATGGTTTGGGATTTTCCAGAGGTGATGATCATATCATTAACGCAGCATTAAATTATGGATATGCAATTGTGCGTGGAATGATCGCGCGTTCTATCATTTGTTATGGATTAGAGCCTTCTTTGGGACTATTCCATAGCAGTGAGTTAAATAGTTATAACTTGGCAGATGATTTTATTGAGGTATTTCGTCCGGTTGTAGATTTGCATGTTTCCGGTCGTTTTGACATATCAGAGGTTGATCGGGCATTAACGCCTGAAATAAAAAGAGAATTATATGGAATAGTAAATTATGACATGTTAGTAAGAGGAGAGAAGCATATACTGAGTAATTGCATTGACAAAGTAGTTGCAAGTTATAGCAGTGCATTGCAGGGAAACCGAGAAGAATTGGAACTTCCGGTTTTAATGGAGTTACAGGTACATCGTTATGAGTAAGTTTATGAGAATGATTGTGTTTTTTGATTTGCCGGTTGGAACGGCAAGAGAACGAAAAGCGGCAACAAAGTTTCGCAATTTTTTAATTAAAGATGGATACCATATGGTGCAATATTCGGTATACTCCAGAATCTGCAATGGAAATGATGCAGTTGAAATGCATGAAGCACGGCTAAAACAGCATCTACCATCAAGAGGTTCTATACGATTATTAACTATTACAGAAAAACAATACGAATCTATTCACATTTTGTTGGGAGAAGCTGTTTTTGACGATACAAGCGAAGCGACAGAACTGATTAATATTTTTTAAAAGATAGAAATTTTCTAAAAAAGTAGTAAAAATAGGAATTTTTTTAAAAGAGAAACCCCGCATAATCCCTATGGTTATGCGGGGTTGTTGCTGTCCTATTATACCATACCAAGAAATAATAGGGAACTACAGCTTATGAATCAAAAAGGTGGAGTAGGAAAGTATTATACCATACCAAGAAATAATAGGGAACTACAGCTTGTAGAACCGGCTGCATCCGCTGACTGCTATTATACCATACCAAGAAATAATAGGGAACTACAGCATTTCACACATGGCTTCCTGTGCCTGTGTATTATACCATACCAAGAAATAATAGGGAACTACAGCTTTAACAGCAAGATTCTTTTCTACTTGTCTATTATACCATACCAAGAAATAATAGGGAACTACAGCCATACAACTGCATCTGTTCCAACCTATCCTATTATACCATACCAAGAAATAATAGGGAACTACAGCCAGACACCGGGATAGCATTTTGTATTGATTATTATACCATACCAAGAAATAATAGGGAACTACAGCGGCTCTTCGCTTCAATCTTCGCATACACAATTATACCATACCAAGAAATAATAGGGAACTACAGCGACTCCAAGTAGTATACTGGATGCTTTCGCATTATACCATACCAAGAAATAATAGGGAACTACAGCCCCCAGTCCCAACAGATAACTTTTATCGCTATTATACCATACCAAGAAATAATAGGGAACTACAGCATCTGGCCCAACAGATACATACCATACGGAATTATACCATACCAAGAAATAATAGGGAACTACAGCAGGAGCTACTGTCACGGTATTAGAGCAAGGATTATACCATACCAAGAAATAATAGGGAACTACAGCTATGTGTGACGGTAAGACTTGGCGCGATCTATTATACCATACCAAGAAATAATAGGGAACTACAGCCCATTTTATTGGCATTATCGGACATATCTGATTATACCATACCAAGAAATAATAGGGAACTACAGCCGTAATATGCATCACCTGTATAAGTTTCAAATTATACCATACCAAGAAATAATAGGGAACTACAGCATGAGTTATCAGACCTTATGAGCATGGGCGATTATACCATACCAAGAAATAATAGGGAACTACAGCAGCGTAATCGTAGTTGAAGTTGGGAAAAATATTATACCATACCAAGAAATAATAGGGAACTACAGCTAATTTTACTCTAGCATTGTATAATGATTTATTATACCATACCAAGAAATAATAGGGAACTATAGCTGTCAAGGGTGGTATGGGATATTGGAATCATTATCCATACCCCAAAATAAAAAAATACCGTTGCTTAGAATTATATAAATTGTATAATACACTATTTTATCCAACTATACCTGCGGTATAAATAATTAAAATTGCAAAAATTCACAAGCATTTACTTGAAAATCATTTCACAGCTCGCTTTCAGAAAAGTCCCACACCACCCTTTACAAAAACTTTCCCTACATTTTACAAGCAACTGATAGCAATAAAAAACATGAATTTGCTACATTAGAAATAAGAATAAAAGACAGATATGAAATGGAGAATAGAATGAAAGGGAAAAAGACACTTGTATGGGCGCATCGGGGAGCCAGCAAATATGCACCGGAAAACACATTGCCGGCGTTTCAAAAGGCAATCGAGATGGGAGCAGATGGAATAGAGCTGGATGTTCAGATGACAAAAGATAACCAATGCATAGTCATCCACGATGAAACGGTAAAACGTGTCAGTAATGGAACTGTCTGGGTAAAAGACAGCACTTTAGAGGAGCTGCGGCAATTTGATTATAGCAAAGGTTTTACAGAATACGGAAAAGTGCAGATACCGACACTGGAAGAGGTACTGCAGCTGGTAGTACCATCCGGTCTGACCATCAATATAGAATTAAAAACAGGAAAAATCTGTTATAAAAATATAGTGGATGAAGTGCTGCGGCTGATCTATCAGTATGGATATCAGAAAAAAGTGATCTTATCCTCTTTCAACCACTACACCTTGCAGGAGGTCCGTAAAAAAGATAAGCACATTCAGACAGGACTTCTCTATCGGGATGGGATCGTGAATGTGTGCGAGTATGCTTATCGGGAAATAGGAACCAATGCGTTGCATCCGGCACTGTATAATACCGGATATGAGGAATTTTATCAGCAGGCGGAAAAGTTTTGTCAGAAAATACATGTGTGGACCGTAGATAAAGAAGCGGACATCCGGGAAATGTGCCGTAATCAGGTAGATGCGATCATAACCAATGATCCAAAGTCCGCCAAAAAAATCGTAGATGAATATGAGAATGGCAGTCTGATACCGGAACTGGTAAAAAGGATGAAAAAGTTATAAAAAAGAAAAATATAAGCCTCGTGGTTTTTGGAAAAAGCAGAAACCACGAGGCTGTTTTAAAATATGCAAGAAATATGACTGAAAATTATAAAAAAAGAATTAAAACAATTGAAAAGATAGAACAAAATGATATAATTAAAACAATAGTCAGAACTATAGGGGGAAAGCTATAATGTTTCTGAAAGGAAGGGAGAAGGCATATGGTACAGTACTTAAAGAAAATTTTTAGAACAGAAAAGATCAAAAAGAAAATTATGACATCGTTTATTGTTGTCATCGTATTGATGTCAATAGGAACAACATTGGGGGCAATTACGTTGTTCTATACGACAAGGCAGTATAATGCAGCATTGGAAAACTATGGATTTTCACAGGGGGATATTGGAAAGGCAATGATTTCCTTTGCGGATATGCGAAGTGCGACCAGAGCTGGCATCGGAGAAGATGATACAGAACTGATAGCAGAGAGTGTGAAAGAGCATGATGCTCAGGCGGAAGAATGTTCTAAAAACATGAAACTCATCAAAGAGTGTTTAAGTTCAAAAGAAGAAAAAGCAATTTATGAAAAAATAGAAACGACCATGAGAGAATATTACACAATAGAAGCAGAAGTACTTGAGCTTGGAACGACGAAAGATCTGAGCAAGAGTGTGCAGGCACAGAAAATGGCAGCAGAGAAATTAGACCCTGCTTATGATCAAGTGTATGACAATATGAAAGATTTATTAGACCTTAAGGAAAAAGAAGGTAATGCCTTAAAGAGTTTATTGTTAAAAGCAATCAATATCGCAGTAATCATATTAATTGTTGTATTAATCATCAGTATCAGCATTTCTAATGTTTTAGCAAGAACCGTATCAAACGCGATCGCAACACCATTGCAGGAGCTTGCAGAGCGGCTGAAAGCATTTGCAAAAGGAGATTTAAGCAGCGAGTTCCCGGTTATTGATACACAGGATGAGGTTGCGGATATTGAAAACGTTGCTCGTGAGATGGCGCAGAATCTGGACGTGATCATCGAAGACATCAAATATTGTATGGGTGAAATGGGAAATGGTAACTATACCGTAAGAACCAGTGCAGAAGAAAAGTATACAGGAGATTTTGAGGCACTTTTATTATCCATTCGTCAGATGCATAGAAATATGAACGATACCTTACACCAGATAGATGATTCTTCCGTTCAGGTACTTGCAGGTTCCGAGAATTTAGCACAGGCGGCACAGAATCTTGCAGAAGGTGCAACGGAACAGGCGGGAGCAGTAGAAGAATTGTTAGCAACCTTTAGTGATATTACATCCGGCGTGGAAAAGACGGTGCAGCATGTAGGCGAAGCAGGAAGCATGTCACGCCAGTATGCGGAAGATGCGAAAAAGAGCAGTGAAGAAATGAAAGACATGATGGCGGTCATGGCACATATGAGTGAGACATCACAAAAAATTGGCAGCATCATAGATGAGATAGAAGAGATCGCATCCCAGACAAACCTGCTTTCACTGAATGCAAGTATTGAGGCAGCAAGAGCAGGCGAAGCAGGAAAAGGCTTTGCGGTTGTAGCGAGCCAGATCGGAAAACTTGCAGACGAGAGCGCTCAGTCAGCAGTCAACACCAGAAATATGATCATGACCGTCATTAATGAGGTAGAGAGCGGAACAAATACGGCACAAAGAACAGCAGAGACACTGGAAGAAGTAGTACAGGGAGTCGGACAGATCGCAGACGTAACAGAAGAGGCAGAAGAGCTGGCAAAGACTCAGGCAGAAGCAATGCGGCAGGCAGAAGCGGCATTGAATCAGATATCCGAAGTCGTACAGTCGAACTCAGCGACAGCAGAAGAATCCTCAGCAACAAGCGAAGAGCTTTCCGCACAGTCCGAAGGATTGAAAGATTTAGTTGGTAAGTTCCAGCTGGATGCAGTATAAAGACAAAAAACAGAATAATAGAAAAAAGGAGAGTTTTTTAAAAAAGCCCCTTAAGAAAATCCAAATACATCCGATAACTTATATAAGAAACCAGTAAAAAAGGTTTTTGCACCTGATTTTCAAGGAAGAAAGGAGATGCCGTTATGCGTATAGATGCATATAATCAGATAGCACAACTGTATAAGACCGGAAAAAGCGTCAGAACGAATAAGGTAAATAATACAGCTTCTGTTCGTGATGAAGTACAGATTTCCCAGACAGCTCGTGATTATCAGATCGCAAAACAGGCAGTAGCAGGGGCTTCAGATGTTAGGGAAGATAAGGTGGCACAGCTAAAAGCAAGTATGAGTTCTGGTAATTACAGCGTAGAAACGGATAGCTTCGCAAATAAGTTATTAGAGAAATACAAAGCTGCAATGATGTAAGTGAGGACAGAAATTGGCTAGTTTGATGAACGAACTTTTGGAAGTTCTGGAAAATGAAGAAGCGGGTTACCGCGAATTGGTAGAGGCATCCACCAGAAAAAAGGAAGTCATTATTAAAGCGGATATCAGAGCTTTGGAAGAAATTACTGCAGAGGAACAGGAGATTGCCGGAAAGATCAAGAACATTGAGAATAAGCGAATTTCCATTATGGAAGATATTGCCAATGTTTTAAATCGCAAGCCGGAGGACTTGACGGTAGATGCCCTGTTAGAAATATTAGCGAATCAGCCAAAGGAGCAGGAACAATTAGCCAAGATCCGCTTACAGTTAAAAGATACCCTGACAGAAATGAAGAATATCAATGAACAGAATCAGACATTAGTGAACCAGGCAATGGAGCTGGTGGAGTTTGATATGGCATTGTTAAAGAGCATGAGACAGGCTCCTGAAACTGCCAACTATAACAGACAGGCATACAATACCGGAGAGCTTTTAGGAAGCGGCGGTTTTGATGCGAAACAGTAAGATGGCAGGAGGAACATGTAATGGCAAACGGAATGGGTACGCTATACATAGCATCATCTGGACTGCGTAACAGCCAGAATGCGTTGAATACAACTGCGAATAATCTTGCTAACGTAGATACGGAAGGGTATGTACGTCAGCAAGTTTTATTTTCAGACAAAGAATATAATACATTTGGTACGGCTGCAGTCAGTAAGCAGCAGGCAGGTCTTGGCCTTGACATTGGCGACGTGGTTCATGCCAGAGATTATTTTTTAGATAAGGCATATCGTGCAGAGTCCGGAAGACAGGCATTTTATGAATCCTGTTTTACCGCAGTAGACGAGATACAGACCTATTTTCAGGAAATGGAAGGAAAGACCTTCCAGTCGGCATTGGAAGATTTCAAAAAAGCATTTCAGGAACTTGCAAAAGATCCGTCAGATTCCGTAAGACAGAATCTGGTTGTTCAGAAAGCAGGTTTATTCCTGTCGCGCTCCCAAAGTGTATATGAAGGTTTGAAATCCTATCAGTCCAATATCAATACAAAGGTATCCCAGGATATAGACAAAATAAATAAACTTGGTCACAAGATACATGAATTGAACCAACAGATCAGTAAGATAGAAGCCGGCGGTATAGAAACGGCAATGGATCTGCGTGATGAAAGAGATTTAGCGCTTGATCAGTTAGGAGCGCTTGCGAAGATTTCATATAAAGAAGATTACAAGGGCGTTGTAACGGTAAAGTTAGAGGATGAATACTTTGTCGATGAACTTCACACATATGAAATCGGTAAAAAGACAGATAAACTGACAGGCTTTATCACACCATATTGGCCACAACTTTCAGATACCGACAGGGATATCTATGTGAACGTGTTTGACTTCAATGTGGATATCAGTACAGCATTAAACAGTGATGTTGGAGAATTAAAGGCACTGATCATGTCAAGAGGTGACCATTGGGCAGATTATTCAGATATTGAAGGAAAAGGCGAGCAGGAGTATCTGGATACAACGAACCTTTCCGTTATTATTGATATGCAGGCAAAGTTAGACCAGATGGTTCACAACATGATCACGGCGATCAACGATCAGCTTTGCCCGAATGTGACAGGTCCGGTCGGCGTTACCTATCAGGATGCCAACGGCAATACCGTAAACCTCAGTGATGCAAAAGTACTTGATACAGAGAACTGTGCAAGGGGAAGTGATGGAGAACTTCCACCGCGTGAACTGTTTGTCAGAGCAGGGATCGAGCGCTATACAGAAGTGACCGGAAGTGATGGTAAAACCTATTATGTATATAATGAGGAAGATACCAGTGATACTTCCTATATGTATAGTTTAACGAGCTGCGGAGTAAATGAAGAGCTGAAAAAAATCGAAACGTTATTCCCTCATTTGAAACAGAACGGAGAAGTAGACCAGCAGCTTGGAGAAAGGTTAGAGGCACTTTGGAATAAGGACTTAGTCGGACTTGATCCGACAGATCCGGATGAATGTAACATAGAAGAATACTATCAGAAAATGATAGGAGGTCTTGCAACGGTAGGAAATGTTTACCAGAAAAAAGCAGAAGACCTTGCAGGAAGTGTTCTGACAATAGAAAATAACCGTCAGCAGGTCATCGGAGTGTCTTCTGATGAGGAGCTTCAGAACATGATAAAATTCCAGAATGCATACAATGCATCCAGTCGTTTTATGACAGTGATCAGTGACATGATAGAACATATCGTTACCAGATTAGGAAATGGTTAAGGAGGGATAAGAAATGCCATCTACATTTTATGGATTGACCATTGCGGGTTCGGGATTAAATTCCTTTCAGACTGCAGTGAATACAACCGCAAATAATATCGCAAATGTGCAGACGGAAGGATATACCCGTCAGGTAGCAAATCGTAAACAGGCAGAATCTCTCCGTGTATATGCACGATATGGAACAACAGGAAGTGGTGTTACCACAACTTCCATAACACAGATCAGAGATGCTTATTACGATGTGAAATATTGGGAAAATAATTCCAGCCTTGGTCTGTATGAGAAAAAGTTATATTACATGAACCAGATAGAGGAATATTTTAAAGATGATGACAGCTCGAAAGGTTTTACAACGATTTTAAACAGTATGTTTAATAATTTAGAGTCTCTTGCAGGTGCACCGGGAGATTTAGACAGAAGAAAAACCTTTATCAGCAGTTGCCAGGATTTTGCAACCTACTTCAACAGTGTATCCATCGGATTGAATCAGATTCAGACCGATGCAAACTTAGAGGTGAAGAGTACGGTAGATAATATCAATGCAATTGCACAAAAAATCGCACTCCTGAACAATCAGATCAATGTGATCGAGATGCAGGGTGGTCATGCAAATGAGCTGCGCGATGAACGTGCACTGTTGATCGATGAGTTGTCCAATATCGTTCCTACGGAAACACAGGAAACAGAAGTAATGAACACCAATGACGAGTATTATACAGGTTGTACCGAATTCAGAGTAAAGATCAACGGACAGCTTTTAGTAGACACCAGAGAATACCGTACACTGGAATGTAAGACAAGAGATACAAAAGTAAATCAGTCAGATGTGGATGGGCTTTATGATATTGTCTGGTCAGATACCGGCAATACCTTTAACGCAACATCAAAGTACATGTCAGGAACCTTGAAAGCACTGTTAGATACGCGTGACGGAAATAACGAGGAGAACTTTAAGGGAACCGTGGACTACCTCTATGGAACGAAGCTGGTGATTACGAACACGACACAGAACAGCATGGAAAAAATGACCATGGCAGAAGAAGGAGTCATCACGATCGATAATAAGAAATTTGAATACAGCAGCTTTACCGTAGACTATGATGCGGCAGGCAATGCAACCTATACCTTTGCATTGAAGGAGCCGGCGGGAGACGGAGCGGATCTGCTTGCAGGACATCAGGCACAGATCGGAACCAGCATTGATGCAATGGGAGTTCCGTATTATCAGGCACAGATGAATGAGTTTTTAAGAGCATTCTGTATGAAGTTTAACGATATAGAGATGCAGGGAGAGGACTTAAACGGAGATCCTATGAAAGCATTCTTTGTGGCAAGAGATCTGGTTACAGGAGAGCAGGAAGATTTAAATAAATCCGATACCTATACACAGATCACATCTGCAATGTCCAGTTATTATAAGCTGACGGCGGGAAGTTTTGAAGTGGCAAAAGCAAGTGTGAAAGATCCAAACATCTTCAGTACCACAGCAGATATTGTCAATGGACCGGATAAGGCAGAAATATTAGAACTGTTAAAGCCATTAAAGGAACAGGAAAAATTATATCGTGGAAGTGGTGCAAACGGATTTTTGCAGTGTATGTTATCAGATATCAGTGTAGATACCAATGAAGCAAAACTGTTTTATGAGAACCACAAAAATATCTCACACACGATCACGAACCAGAGATTATCCATTTCAGGTGTAGATGAAGATGATGAAGCGCTTGATCTGGTAAAATTCCAGAATGCATACAATTTAGCATCAAAAATGATCTCTACCATGGCAGAAATGTACGATCAGTTAATATTAAATACAGCAGTATAAGGGGGCAGACAGAATGCGTATTACAAACAGTATGATAAGAAATAATACATCCAATAACATGAGTACGAATAAAGGTTATGTGGATACCTTGAATACACAGATGTCAACACAGAAAAAGATTGACCGTCCATCGGATGACCCGGTTATTGCGATCCGTGCATTGCGTCTCCGCAGCAGTTTGAGCGAGATAAACCAGTATTATGAGAAAAATATACCGGATGCAGAATCATGGCTTGAGGTAACAGAGACAGCATTAAAAAATATGGAAAGCATCCTGACCGATGTATACAGACAGTGTGTCAATGGTGCGACAGATCATTTGAAAGAATCGGACAGAAATACGATTTTAACCAATCTGCAGAAACTTCGTGAGCAGGTATATGCCGAGGGAAATGCCGATTATGCGGGAAGAACCGTTTTTACCGGATATAAGACAAATAAATCCCTTACATTTGGCGAGGATACATCAGACACCAGTTATAATATTACCCAGAAGCTGGAATTTGAAGATATTACCCAGAAGACATATTATTCCGGATTGTCTTCCGTTCCGACCACAGATGACCTGACAGCAGGCAATCTTCCGGCAGGAAATGTAGAAGACCATACTTACAGCAGAGTTCGTCTGGCATATGACAACATCGATAATATTACACAGTTGCAGTACAAAGATGCAAATGGCAATCTGCAGGATATAGAGGGAATGGAGATTACCTATCTGGATGCGGATGGAAACACCCAGACAGCAACGGTATCCTATAATGTCCATAATTATACGGACTGGCAGAATGCACAGAATCTGAATGTTGGCGATAACGAAGTGATTTTTGTAAAAGAAACCGGAGAACTGATCTTAGGAAAAAATGTAGCAGCTTACATGAACTCCGAGAAACCGGATATGGTAGTCAGTTATGACAAGACCGGATTTAAGAAAGGTGAGGTTCGTCCGGAACACTATTTTGACTGTATCGATACGACAAATGCCAATCCGGCAAATCACATTACCTATACAAAAGAAGATCAGGAGATCAACTATACGATCGCATTTGGCCAGACTTTAGCAGTCAATACACAGGCATCCGATGTTTTTGATTCCAGTATCGGAAGAGACATTGATGAACTGACCGATGCGGTGCAGATGGCGATCACGGCACACAAAAAAGTGTCAGATATCGAAAATCTGATGAAAGAAGAAAAATATGCCGGTGAAGAAGATCAGGCATTGCTTCAACAGTGGTTAGATGCAGCAGAAAAAGAAGCATCTTATGCAGATGATAATATGAAAAATCTTTATTCAGAAGGAATTTCAAGTTTTCAGAGTTATCTTTCCGATGTTGTACTCGCAAAAACAGATGTCGGAAGCAAAGGAAGCCGTCTGGCATTGACAAAATCCAGAATGTCCGAACAGCAGATGACATTTAAAAAACTGAAATCCACAAACGAAGACAAAGAGCTTTCCGATATTATCATAGACTATACGGCAGCTTACAATGCATACCAGGCATCCATGCAGGCAGCATCAAAAGCGATCAAGCAGACTTTGCTGGATTACATTTAAACGGAGGTAACAGATGAAGTTAAAAACCAGAGTATTCGGAGAAATTGATATAGATGATGAAAAGATCATCACATTTGAAAATGGGATCATCGGTTTCCCGGACTTAAAGAGATTTACATTAATATTTAATGAAGAAAAAAAGGGAGGAATTTCCTGGATGCAGTCACTGGATGAACCGGTGGTTGCACTGCCGGTCATGAATCCGCTTGCGATCAAAGAAGATTATAACCCGATGGTAGAAGATGAACTGCTCAAACCACTGGGAGAAATGACACCGGAGAACACCTTTGTGTTAGTGACAGTTACCGTGCCGGAGGATATTAAAAAGATCACCGTGAATTTAAAAGCGCCGATCGTGATCAACGTTGCAGAACGCAAAGCAGCACAGATCATCGTAGAGGGCGCTGAGGTGAAATATCCGATTTATGAAATGATCAAATCAGGAATGGAAAAGGCAGGTGAGTAGAGATGCTGGCACTTACAAGAAAAAAAGGTGAATCTTTAGTAATCAATAATAATATTGAAGTAACGATATTGGAAATCCGTGGCGATCAGATAAAATTAGGAATCTCTGCTCCAAGAGATGTATCCATCTATCGAAAAGAAGTATACTTGCAGATACAGGAAGAGAACAAGGCGGCATTAGAGACAAATAACGCAGAAGCACTGAAAAATTTATTCTAAAGCCCTAATTTATTTAAAAGAAGTTCCGATATAAACATTAGATAACAATGAGTATAGGTTCACATGGAGGTGACATACATGGCAATCGAAGCATTAAAGAGTGTAGGAGCAGTCTATCAGGCATCCTCTACACCGGAAATAGCGAAAGAAGTATCGCAGCCTAAAACACAGATTATTGACATCCAGACAGGAGCGGCAGCAATGGCAGCGGATGCAGTAAAAGTGAATGCCAAAGAGACAAATGAACAGCAGGGAAGTGGTCAGGAGTCTCAGGGAAAAGCAGAATCAGAGAATCTGAAAAAAGCAGTAGAACAGATTAATCAGAAAATGTCTGACTCAGAAGCAGTATTCGGAATTCATGAGAAGACAAATCGTATTACAATCAAAATCGTAGACAAGAAGACCAAAGAAGTGATCCGCGAGTTCCCGCCGGAGGAAACCTTGGATATGATTGCAAAGGCATGGGAATTAGCAGGAATTTTGGTCGACGAAAAAAGATAGGGGGAAGACGATATGGCAATTCGGATCAGTGGTTTAATATCAGGACTGGACACAGACTCTATCGTACAGGAACTGGTATCAGCATATTCCACCAAGAAAGAAAATATTGAAAAGAAGCAGACAAAGCTTTCGTGGACACAGGATGCATGGAAGGAAATGAATACAAAAATTTACGGTTTTTACAGTAAATCATTGACAGAGTTCAAATTCATGACAAGTTTTAACGGCATGAAAAAGACAACATTGTCAGATTCTTCCAAGGCAACAGTAACAGCCGGAGCATCCGTAGTAAACGGAACACAGAGTCTGAAAATTAACAAACTTGCAAA
This sequence comes from Maccoyibacter intestinihominis, assembly GCF_040096355.1. Classification (NCBI taxonomy): domain Bacteria; kingdom Bacillati; phylum Bacillota; class Clostridia; order Lachnospirales; family Lachnospiraceae; genus Maccoyibacter; species Maccoyibacter intestinihominis. The sequence goes on along the minus strand of NZ_JBBMEX010000009.1, from coordinate 71,359 downwards.
AGCAGCATATTTAACAGGTTCTAAAATAAAGAGCAACGATAAACTGAAATCATCTTCTAAGTTATCAGAGCTTGGAATCGCCGATACCGAGTTAGAATTTCAGGTGGGTGATAAAAAATCTACCATTAGTGTAAATGGTGATATGACCATCAAGGATCTTACAAAAGCACTGAGTGATCAGGGTGTAACAGCATCCTTTGATGAGACGCAGCAGAGATTCTTTATCAACTCCCAGGAAAGCGGTGAGGAGTTTGATTTCAAATTCAATGTCAAGGGAGAAGACCAGGAAGTAGCACTTCGTAAACTTGGAATGCTGAGTGCTGACTACATGGTAGAGAAGACCGCAAAAAAAGCAGCAGATGATGATATTCAGGCATTGCGTGAAAATGCAACGATCAAAGCTTCTGCCGTACAGATAGCAGGAATTACCGAGGATGAATTTGATGCACTCGACGAGACTGCACAGAAGGAATATTTAGATGCAGCTATCGTAAAGGCATATGATACAGATAACGGTATTACAACGGGAAGAGATTATACCAATAAAGCATATGTGGAAGCACGTTTGAACAACTTCCGTGAAGCTGTAACAGATCAGTATATTGAAGATTTAAAAGGCACAGATAAATATGAAAGTCTGAAAAAAGAGTACGCAGTAAAGCAGGATGCATCCAATGCAGAGATTGAATTAAACGGAGCAATTTTTGAAGGAAGCAGCAATACATTTACCATCAACGGACTAACCATTACAGCGAAAGAAGTCAGCGATTCAACGTTAAGTCTGGTAACAGAGACAGATGTAGATGCTGTCTATGACAAAATTGTAGATTTTATCTCACAATATAATGAAGTGATCAACGCCATGGATTCTGCATACAATGCTGATTCATCAAAAGGCTATGAGCCATTAACAGATGACGAAAAAGAGGCCATGAGTGATAAGGAAGTAGAAAAATGGGAACAGAAGATAAAGGATTCCCTGCTCAGAAGAGATTCTACCTTAAATAGTATTGCAAGTTCCATGAAAGTGGCAATGGCAAAATCTTATACCATAAATGGAAAGAGTTACAGTCTGTCATCTTTCGGAATCAATACACTGGGATATTTCGTATCCGCAGATAATGAAAAAAACGCATACCACATTGATGGTAATTCCAAAGATGAATCCGCAAAATCCAATACGGATCGTTTGAAAGCAGCAATCGCTTCTGATCCGGATACCGTTGCAACCTTCTTCAATGAGCTTGCAAAGGGAGTATATTCCGAATTAGACAGCAGAATGAAGACTACCACCTTAAGCAGTGCTTACAAAGTGTATAATGACAAACAGCTCAAGAGCGAGTATGATGATTATACAGAGCAGATTAAGAACTGGGAGACAAAGCTGAGTGATATGGAGGATTATTATTACAAAAAGTTCAGTTCAATGGAAACAGCGTTGTCCAAGCTGAATTCACAGCAGACACAGTTATCTGGATTGCTCGGTTCATAATACGACAAGGAGGTTGCGCTATGGCACCAAATAATGCATACCAGGCATACAACAACAGTAAGATCATGACTGCATCGCCGGCGGAGCTGACATTGATGCTCTATGAAGGGGCTATCAAGTTTTGCAACATTGCGATCATGGGTGTTGAAGAGAAAAATGTTGAGAAAGCACACACCAACATTATGAAGGTGGAGCGCATCATCGAAGAATTTCAGGCAACACTGGATCATAAATATGCAATTGCAGAAGATTTTGATAATGTCTATAAATACCTACAGGAACGCCTTGCAGAAGCAAATATGAAAAAAGACAAAGAGATTCTGGAAGAAATCCTGACACATCTTCGTACTATGCGTGATACATGGAAAGAAGTTATGCGGCTGAATAAGCTTGCAAGAGCCAACTAGGAGAATATTTTATGCAGGAGAATAGTTATATTCAAGTGCTGATACAAAGCCTTCACCAAAAAGTGGAGGCTTTAGACAGCATTATAGAAAAAAATCAAGAGCAGTATGAGATCTTATCCGCGGAAGAAGCTGATATGGATGCCTTTGAAAAGAATATAGATGAAAAAAGCCAGTATATTGATAAAATCGTATTTTTAGATGATGGCTTCGAAGAAATCTATACAAGAGTCAAAGAAGAACTGGATGGAAACAGAGCTGCATATACGGAAGAGATTCAGAAGATGAAAGATCTGATCTCTATGATCACAGAACGCAGCATGAAGATCCAGGTTCAGGAGCAGCGCAACAAAGAGCTTGCAGGAATGCAGTTCTCAAAGGCACGGAAAAAGATACGTCAGGTCAAAGCCGGCAACAAAGCTGCCACACAGTATTATAAGAATATGCAGCAGATGGACGCAATCCCTCCGCAGTTTCTGGACAAGAAAAAGTAGGAAAATCAAAGGGGAAATGCGATTATGAACAACGCGGAATTATTAGTTGAGATTGAAAAGCTGCTCGACAGGAAGTTAGAAGAAAAGCTCGATCAACAGTTAGAGGTGAAGCTGGAAGAAAAATTAGACAGAATGCTTGATGAGAAGTTAGACGAGAAACTGGATAAAAAGCTGGACGAGAAGCTTGATGCAAAATTCAAAGAAGAGCTTGGACCGATCCGACAGGATATTCAGGAGTTGAAAACAGCAGTACAACATACTAACATGCGTCTGGATGTAGACGTTGTCCCAAGATTACAGACAATTGAAAGCTGTTATCTGGATACTTATGAAAGGTATAAAGACGGTGCAGAAGACATAGAGAACCTGAAAGGTGATATGGAACTGGTAAAAGGCATTTTGCAGGAGCATAGCAGGGAACTTCAGAGAATGTCTGCACGTTAATCTGATAAAAGTAAAAAAATATAAAAAAATTTCAAAAAGACTATAAAGTAAATCCAAACCTAACCGATATATAAGGTACAAAGGAAAAAACAAACACATACGAGTAAAGAGAATCAGAGATTCTTTTACTATAGAGTAAGAACATTACTTAGCAGAATGTGAAGACCAATGTTGAATGGTAAGAACGAGCGCGCGACGGGAGGACTGCTCACAGAGGATGGAACAGACTGCAAGCATTGACACAGGCAAGGAAGCCTGATTAAATTCAAATTCAAGGAGGAAAACATTATGGCAATGGTAGTACAACACAATCTTACAGCAATGAACTCTAACCGTCAGTTAGGAGTAACAACAAGTGCACAGGCAAAATCAGCAGAAAAATTATCATCCGGTTACAGAATCAACCGTGCAGGCGATGACGCAGCAGGATTAAAGATTTCTGAAAAAATGAGAAGCCAGGTTCGTGGATTGAACCGTGCATCTGCAAACGCTCAGGACGGCGTTTCCTTAATTCAGACAGCTGAGGGTGCTCTGAATGAAGCTCACTCTATCTTACAGAGAATGAATGAGTTAGCAGTACAGGGTGCTAATGATACAAACGAGAACATCGACCGTGAAGCAATCAACGAAGAGTTAGATGCTTTAACAACAGAGTTAGACAGAATTTCTTCTACAACTCAGTTCAATAAGCAGAACTTACTGGATGGTTCTTTCAAGAACAAAAAACTTCAGGTTGGTGCTAACGCTGATCAGAACATCGAAATCAGCATCGGTAGCATGAATGCTAAGACATTAGGATTAAAAGATGTTTCCGGTACTATTGAAAAAACTGCACAGGAAGGTGTAAACCCTGTTGCAATCAAATACCAGGGAATGAGCTACACATATAGACCAAAAAGTTCATTAGATAAGAACACTGTTCACGCAATCTCTGTTTTCAAGAAACAACTTAGTGGTAAGTATACATCGGATAACTATGCAGCACAGTTCGAGAATGGTAAAGTATTCTACAAATCATTAGTTAATGATAAGACATACTCAACTGTATCCAAAGCAGTAGCAGGTGATGTCTCAGCTGCAAAACAGGCAATGTCTGCAGATGTTAAGAAAAACATCAACACATACCTTCAGACAAGTGCTGTTACAGCAAAAGCATTATCCAGCTATACACAGAACGGAAACGCAAGAGTTGATACTTATGAGATGGCAAACAACTCCATCACAGCAATTCAGGATGCAATTAACAAAGTATCTTCACAGAGATCTGCTCTTGGTGCATTACAGAACCGTTTAGAGCACACAATTGCAAACTTAGACAATGTAGCTGAGAATACTCAGGCAGCTGAATCTCGTATCCGTGATACAGATATGGCTTCTGAAATGGTTGAATACAGCAAGAACAACATTCTTGCGCAGGCTGGTCAGTCCATGCTGGCACAGAGCAACCAGTCAACTCAGGGAGTGCTTTCTTTATTACAGTAAGAATGAAGTTGGCAGTCATTCAGTAATGAATCGACGAATTACAGAGGGACGAGAATTCGTCCCTCTTTTTTACTAAGAAAGAGATGGATGGAAGATGAGAGCATTAGCAGCAGAATTGCGTGAGAAAATTGATGGTATTTGTATCGAATATCATTATTTTAAAAATGAAAATGTAATAGAAAAGGCAAAGGAAATAATTCCGACAATACAAAAGTTTTGTACAGGATTCCTACAGGGAAATTCTTATGGGATCAGTGAAGAAGAATATCAGAACCTACAGGTTTTTGTAATAGATGTATTAAAAGATTATGTGGCAGCAATCGAGCAGGAAGATGTGGTCTGGATCATAGACACATTGGACTATGGACTACGAGAATTAATTGAATTATATATAGATGATGATGCAGAGGAGTCAGAGGATGAGTAAATCTATTTTAGAAAAAAATTTAGAAGCAATGGAAAAATGGTATCCTGCCTTTGCAGATTTGATCCGGGAGGAGCATGAGACAGAGGACCCAACCAATGTTATGGTAGAGACTTCCTGGGATGGAGAGACAATATTCAGAATAGAGCAGGACGGACGACAGCTTTATTTAGGTGGCAAGAGAAATGCAAAAGAACCGATACAGATCTGGAGCGAGAGAGTCGGAGAGATACATAAATATGCACCGGTATTCCTGTTTGGTGTCGGAAGTGCAGCATATTTAAAGGATATCATTGAAAAGAGTTCAAAAGAGGTCAATGTTGTCGTTTATGAGCCATCGATCCATATTTTTATGGCAATGTTAGAAAATATTGATATTTCGAAAGAAATTGAGGACAGACCGATCGCATTTGTGGTCAAAGGATTGAATGAAGAAGAGTTTGAACCGGTAATGCGGGGAGTTATGACCTTGGAAAATATGAGTTTCTTAATTGAAGAGATTCATCCAAATTACAGAGGATTTTTTCTAGAAGACATTTTAGAAAAAGTAAAGAAAGTACAGCGGTTAGTTGAGTCAGAGATGGTGCAATTTAATACGCAGAAGAAGCTGTCCATGAATATGGCGCAGAATATCCTTCGCAATATGAAATATGTATGTGAAGGTTATCATACGAAATTGCTGTTAAAGGCAGTTTCTAATAAAGATGCGGCAATTTTGGTAGCAGCAGGTCCTTCGCTGAATAAGAATATTCAGATGTTAAAAAAGGCAAAGAACCGTCTGTTTATCTTAGCGGTGGATACAGCCGTAAAGCCATTGATAAAAGCAGGCATTAAGCCGGATGCGTTTATTACCATTGATGCAAAAAAAAGCCCGGATTTAATAAAGATTGATGGTGCAGAGACCATACCGGTTATTGCACCGCCAACGGCTGGTTACAAAATCATGGAAAGACAGAAAGCGAAGAAAATATTTTATTATGACGGTTATTTCCTGCCATATTCCATTTATTTTATCAATGATAAAGTGCTTCCGGATGTTTCTACAGGTGGATCGGTTGCATGTAGTGGATTTTCACTGTTACATAAGTTAGGATATGAAACGATTATTTTAGTGGGACAGGATTTGGCATTTACTGATAATAAATCTCATGCAGACGGAACCTTTGAAGAAAAGATGCCAGTGATGGATACCGAAGGCATGGAGATGGTCAAGGGTAATTATGTGGATAAAATCCCGACCAGAATGGATTTAAGAATATTCTTAAACTGGTTCCAGAAGTATATCCATGATATTAAAGAAGCAAATCCAAATATCCGTGTTGTCAATGCAACGGCAGGAGGAGCTTATATTGAAGGTACCGAGATACGGGCATTAGACGATATCATCGAAGAAGTTTGTAAGAATGTACCGGAGGAGATCAATTTTACAGAGCGGATCGAAGCATTAGAATCTGAATTTACAGAGGAAGAGCATAAAAAGGCAGTGGACTATCTGAAAAATGTTCCAAAAGATTTTGAGGATATGTTAAAGGATGCCAAAGAATTAGAAAAAGCGTATCAGAAATTAGGAAAAATCGGAAAGTCCGGTACGGTTGAGAAAAAAGGATGTTTAAAACAGTTAAAGAAGATCAAAAAGATCACAACAAAGATTGAAGAGTCAGAAGAGTATCAGCTGATCCTTACCTGTATTCCAATCGCAGATTATATCATTCGTTCAGAGTATTATTTTGAAGGAGATACGATTGCAAAAGAGACAGAAGAGATTGCAAGAAAAGGAAAGCTTTACTGTGAGGTATTAGAAGAGTGTATTACCCTGTTAAAGGGACTTTCAGAAGAGACTTTGTTATCACTAAAATAAGTAAGGCTGTGGTGAATATATGAAGAGTGTAAAAATTGGTAACATTGTAATAGGGGAATCCGAGCGGCCGCTGGTGATCCCGGAAATGGGGATCAACCATGAGGGAAGCTTAGAGATCGCAAAAGAGATGGTGGATGCAGCACACCGGGCAGGAGCAAGGATCATCAAGCATCAGACACATATCGTAGAAGATGAAATGAGCGGTGCGGCAAAAAAAGTCATACCGGGAAATGCAGATGTTTCTATTTATGAGATCATGAACCGATGTGCCTTGTCTGAAGAAGAAGAAAAAGAACTTATGGACTATACGCAGAGCCTTGGAATGGTATTTTTAAGCACACCGTTTTCAAGAGCAGCGGCTGTAAGATTAGAGAAATTCGGAGTGGCAGCGTATAAGATCGGTTCGGGAGAACTGAATAACTATCCGTTGATCGAGCATATTGCGGAGTATGGAAAACCGATGATCGTATCTACCGGAATGAACGATATCCGCAGTATTGCAAAGGCAGTAAATATATTAGAAAAATATGGTGTGGAGTATGCACTGATGCATACGACAAATCTGTATCCTACAGATCCGGCATTAGTTCGTTTAGGAGCGATGCAGGAGCTGATGAGAGAATTTCCGGATGTGCCGGTTGGTTTATCGGATCATACACTGAACAACAATGCCTGTATCGCAGCGATGGCATTGGGAGCAAAGTTAGTCGAGAGACATTTTACCGATTATATGGAACGTACCGGTCCGGATATTGTATGTTCAATGGATGAGCAGGAACTTGGAAAATTATTGCAGGCAGCAAACGAGGTACCGCAGATGTTAGGTGGAACCAAATGTGCAGCGGCAGAAGAACAGGTTACTATTGATTTTGCATTTGCTACGGTGGTAGCAATTCGGGATATCAAAAAAGGAGAGAGTTTTACGAAAGAGAATATCTGGGTAAAACGTCCGGGAACCGGAGAGATTCCGGCAGAGGATTATCCGAATGTATTAGGAAAAAAGGCGACCTGCGATATCGCCTCAGATACACAGATTAAGAAAAGTATGGTAGAATCATTATGAGAAAAATTCTGTTTATTACCGGAACAAGAGCAGACTATGGAAAAATTAAATCATTAATACAGGGAATCGAAGAATCCAAAGATATGGAAGCCTATGTGTTTGTATCAGGAATGCATCTGCTTGATACTTATGGAAGTACCTATCGGGAAGTCTTAAAAGACGGATATAAAAATGTCTATGTGGCATACGGATTGATCAACAGCGGTAACATGAGCTATGATCTAGGCGATGTGGTATGCCAGCTGACAGGATATGTGCAGAATATCCGGCCGGATATGATCGTCATTCACGGAGACCGGATCGACGCTTTAGCCGGAGCCATGGTTGGAGCTTTGAATAATATCCGGGTTGCCCACATTGAGGGTGGCGAATTGTCAGGAACGATTGATGAATCGATCCGTCATGCAATCTCTAAGTTTGCACATGTGCATTTTGTATGCAATGAAGAGGCAAAACGCCGTTTGATGCAGCTTGGAGAATCCGAGCATCAGATTTATGTGATCGGTTCGCCGGATATTGATATTATGCTTTCGAGTCATCTGCCGACGTTTGAAGAGGCAAGAGAGAGATATGAGATACCGTTTGAAAAATATGGAATCCTGATGTATCATCCGGTGACAACAGAGTATGAGATTATCGGAAAGCATGTGGAAGAACTGGTCAATGCAGTCAAAGAATCGGGAAGAAATTATATCGTGATCTATCCGAATAATGATCTCGGTTCAGAGGTTATTTTAAATGCTTACCGGACTTTGGAAGATGAGACGAGATATCGTTTGTACCCATCGACCAGATTTGAGTATTTTTTAACCTTATTAAAAAATGCGGATTTTATGATCGGAAATTCCAGTGCCGGTGTCAGGGAGACCTCCATTTATGGAATTCCGGCAATTGATGTCGGAACACGCCAGAAGGGACGTTACAGTACGGAATACAGTCAGAATATCCAGCATGTGTCAGAGGATAAAGACGAGATTTTACAGGCAATAGAGCATATTGAAGATTTTCGTAAGCAGGGTGCTTTGTTTGGAAAAGGCAACAGTACGAAACAATTTTTAGAGATTGTCCATGATAAAAATATCTGGGAGCATGGAATCCAAAAAGTATTCATAGATCGGTGGGGATAACATGATTGAAGGAAAACGGGTGTTGGCACTCATTCCGGCAAGAGGCGGAAGTAAAGGCATTAAAGATAAAAATATTACACCATTGTGTGGAAAGCCATTGATCGCATATTCTGTGTTAGCGGCAAAGAACAGCCGGTATATTGATGATGTGGTCGTTACAACGGATTCAGAACGGATTGCAGAAACAGCGAAGGCTTATGGGGCAGAGGTACCGTTTTTGCGTCCGGCAGAACTGGCATCGGATACGGCAAAGACGATAGATGCCGTGCTTCATGCCGTAAAGTGGTTAGAAGACCATCAGAAGTCCTATGATCTGCTGGTGCTGCTCCAACCGACGCAGCCACTGCGAAGGGCAGAAGATATAGACGGAGCGATCGAACTTTGTATACAAAGGGATATGCAGGATGTTGTTTCCGTAAAAGAAGTCTCGGAGCATCCGATTTTAATGAGAACCATAGATGAAAAGGGAGAATTGCAGAATGTACTCTCCATGCAGAGCACGGTTCGCCGTCAGGATATGCCACAATATTATCTGGTGGATGGAAGTGTTTATGTAAACCGGATTGAGACGTTAAGTGAAAGCACCAGTTTTAATGATAACCCGATCCCATATATCATGGATGCAAAATATAGTGTTGATATTGATGAACCGTCTGATTTAGAGCAGGCGGAAACGCTGTTAAAGAAATATACATAAGGAAATGGAAAAGATACTCTTTTGGCTAGCTGGTTTACAACTGCATTACAATACCATATGAGAGATTATATGGAGGCGCCAAAGAGTCTTGAGACGTTTCACAAATGCCCATTATATTTATAGAGAGGGAAGAAGAAGTGATTAGAGCATTACATTTAGCAAGTTTTAATGGTAATATAGGCGATATAGCAAATCATGTTGGGTTTTGGAATCTTTTCAAAAAATACGTAACTAATGATGTTGAAGTTACATATCTCGAGATTAGAGAATACTATAAATCATGGAATCTAAGACAATTTGATGATTCGTTTGCCGATTTGGTTAATCGATATGATTTGCTTGTTATCGGTGGGGGGAATTTTTTCGATGTTAAGTGGGATTATTCAACCACTGGAACTACTCTTAATATTTCTGATGAAATTTTAAGAAAGATACACATTCCAATAGTGTTTAATGGACTTGGTGTTGATTATTCACCAAATATGTGTTTGGCAAAAGTAAAGGATTGTTTTGGTTCATTTATCAAATACTTAGATTCAAGGTCAGATAAGTTTCTTGTTTCTGTAAGAAATGATGATTCTAAAATGCTTTTGGATCAATTTTTTGATGGTTCATCATTAAAGAATATAATTCAGATTCCAGATGGTGGGTTCTTTACCAGTGCTGGTGAGTACCGTCATCCTGAAATTCCTGATGATAAGACTGTTATTGCAATCAATACTGTTAGAGACAGAATGGAAGACAGATGGGGAGATAAGGAAAGTTATAATCAATATTGTAATGAATTTTCTTTGTTCATTGACAAAGCTATCTCAAGAAATCCTAATCTCCACTTCGTATTTGTGCCACATATCCCATCTGATTTACAGGCAATTTCAGATGTGCTTAATGCCGTACAAGATTATAATTGTAGAAGAAATATAACAATTGCTCCTTATTTAAATGGAATTGCAACGCCTGGCGAATATTTGGTTGATCTTTATAGAAAATCAGCGGTAGCAGTTGGAATGAGGTATCATTCAAATATTTGTTCTATTGCAATGCATACACCGACAATCGGAATTGTGACATTAAAAAAGCATGTTGAATTATATAGAAATATTGGAATGGATGACAGACTGTTTAATGTTAATGAAAACTCATTTAGTGAAAAGCTATATGAAAGATTAATTTGGTCTATAGAAAATAGGGATTTACTTACGGAGCAGAATGCATTGTTGGTACGTAAATTAGAACAAAAATCTGTTGAATATTATGAGAAAATTGCTCAGCTTTTATATGGAAAGGTGTTATAATGCAATTGTTGTGATATTAGGGTCAAAATGAGTGGAAACATCATAAAGACGCAATAGATAAAGTAAATGTTCTCAAGTATGCAAGCACGCTTTTGAATATTTAGTAAAAGGACGAGTACAGATGAGAATAGCAATTTGCGATGATCTGCAGACAGAACGACAAAAAACAATAGAAGCCTTAGACTCCGTCATCAGAAATTTTTCAGTCAATGAATTTGATGATGGAGCCGAGCTGATCAAAAGTCATGAGGTATTACCTTATGACTTGATTATTTTAGACATATTGATGCCAAAGATCAGTGGAATGGATACGGCGGCTCAGATCCGCAAAAAAGATACAAAGACACCCATCGTGTTTATATCGACGAGTGAAGAATTCGGTGTACAAAGCTATCGGGTGCTGGCTTTTGATTATTTATTAAAGCCGATCGATACAGAACAACTGCGGGCATGTATGAGAAGGCTGTTATCACAGCGGACCAAAAAACATTATATTACAGTGACCTATTCCGGAACCGAAACAAAGATCCTGTTGTCTAATATCCAGTGCTTAGAGAGCAATCTGCGAAAAGTGATCTTTACACTGTCGGAAAACAGAGAGATTGAAGTAGTCGGAAAACTGACAGACTACGAGGAATTTTTACTGCATCATGGATTTTGCCGCTGCCACAAAAGCTATCTTGTAAATATGGAGTATATCGACAGCATAGACAATGACGTGTTTTATTTGACAAGCGGAAAAACGATGAAGATCTCAAGAACATATCTGCAAAGTGCAAAAAAGGCATATTTTGACTATGTATTTGCGGCGGAGGGAGAGACATGAGCCATTCGGGAAATATCGTATCGCTGTTTGTGACACTTTTTATATGTACTCTGGACGGTTATTCCATGATGAATTACCGTGTGCCGGCAAAACGTGCCTATGGGTATTTTGCTGCCGTAACGGCAGTCTGTCTGGCATTCAATTCTTATATCATGATTCATTATGGAAGTACGGTGCTTCGAAGTGTTATTTTATTCACGATCGGACTGCCGTATTTTGTGTTGATATTGTTGATCACCAAAGATAAAATATCACAGACTGTGTTTAACTTTTGGCTTTGGATCAATATCTATGACATCATTGCAAATTTTTCTGCATTTATCAACGATTATACTTTAAAAGACGCTTATTTTTTAACAGCATTGCGTTTTGTGCTCTTTGGCGGATATTTTATCCTGTATAACAAACATTTAAAGGCAAAACACCGGATGCTGATGGATCGGTTAAAGGTCAACTGGTGGATATTTTCCTTTATCCCGATGTCCTTTACCGGGCTGATCTGTCTGGTCAACTATTACTTTTTGGATTTTCACGGCGTCACACGCAACTATCCGGTATTGCTGATGATATGCATACTGATGCTGTTAGTCTATATTCTGATATATTATACCTTTCAAACGGCAGGCGATGCGATGGAAAGAGAGCGGATTGCCGGGAATATGAAAGAGCAGATCCTGCTGCAGAAAAAGCAGTACGAATTCTATCTGCAAAAAAGAGAGGCAGAGAGGATTTTTCGCCATGATGCAAGGCACCGTGACAGTATTTTGATCAGTTATCTTGAAAATGGAGACGTGGAAGGAGCAAAGGAATTTTTAAAAAAAGAACTGGCGGAAATAGAAAAAAATGCAAAAATACCGTTTTGCGAAAATACTCTGATCAATGCGGTTCTCAGTGAATACCGGACAAAAGCAGAGCAGGAAGGACTGGAATTTTCTGCACGGATACAGATGCCAAAGGAATTTGCCTGTGACGAAGCGGAATTCTGTGTGATGCTCTCGAATCTGTTAGAAAACAGTCTGGATGCGGCAAAAAGTTATATTGCAATCAGCATCAAGCATTTAAACCATCAGCTCTCTTTAAATGTAAAAAATGATTATGAAGGTGAGTTAAAAAAGAGTGCGGAAAACAATTATCTTACCACCAAACCACAGGGCAGCGGACTGGGCTTAAAAAGTGTAGAAGCGATTTTAAAAAGCAACTCGGGATTTTTAAAGATCGAAGATACAGACGGAGTATTTGATGTATTTGCAACCTTAAAAAATTGAGAAAAATAAAGTGCCGATGACTCTTTTTTTGCAAGTTATGACGATTTCATGCAAGTTATGACATTTTCATTGAATAAAAGCATAAGATTACATAAAATAGCAGGTAAGAAAAAGCAATAAGGAGGAGTTTATATGGCACTTATCATTGTGGGAGTTGTGCTGGTAATTATCATTTTATGGTTTATTTCCGCACAGAGAAAGTTAGTAGCAATGGATGAGAACATCAACAATGCGATGGGCCAGATCGGTGTTCAGTTGTCCTCACGCTGGGATGCGTTAACGGCACTGTTGGATCTGACAAAAGGGTATGCTGATCACGAGTACAAAACCATATCGGATACGATCAAAATGCGTACCAGTATTAATTCAAACAGTTCCGCAGCAGAAGTAAATAAGCAGGAAAACATGCTGACAGAGGCAATGGGCAAGATCATGGCAGTTGCAGAAAGCTATCCGGAGCTGAAAGCAAATGAGAATTATATCAAGACCATGGACAGCGTAAACGAGTATGAGAAGATGGTACGTCAGTCACGTCTGATCTACAATGACAGCGTTACCAAACTCAATCGTACGATCCGCATGTTCCCGACTTCAATCGCAGCAGGCATGCTTCATATTACAAGCCGCGATTACTTAGAGGCAAGTGAGCAGAAAGCAGATATGCCGGATATGAAATAAGGAGCAGCCTATGAAGTGGATAAAAAAATTACTGCTTGTGGCACCGCTGATGCTGCTGTTGATCTCCGGTACGGCATATGCTAAAAACAATGTCTCGGAAATAGACATTTCCGTTACCGTAAGGGATGACGGAAGTGCTTATGTAGTTCAGAACTGGCAGGGTACTTTCGAGGAAGGAACCGAGAATTACATACCGATCGCAACAAAAGACATTGGCATATCAGATTTGAAAGTATCCGATGAAAAAGGTGAGTATACTTTTGTTGATGATTGGGACATCGATGCAGACTTTGATGCCAAAAAGCGAAAATGTGGGATCAACAAAACCGATGACGGCGTAGAGTTGTGTTTTGGAATAACCGATTATGGTGAAAAAAAATATGCGATCGAATATGTGGTCACGGACTTTATAAAAAGCTATTCCGATTATGACGGAACGAATTTTATGTTTATCAATCCGCAGATGTCTACGTTTCCGACAGACGGAAAGGTCAGCATTCGTTTAGAGAACGGTACAGCTTTAGACGAGAACAATGCAGGAATCTGGGCATTTGGATATGAAGGAGAGGTACAATTTCAACAGGGTTCTATTGTGGCATACACAACCTCTGCTTTAGAAGATGACAATGACATGATCGTGATGTTCCGGTTGGATAAGGGGATCCTATCCCCGACAAAATCCGTTTCAAAATCTTTTGAAGAGGTGAAAGACACTGCTTTTGAAGGCAGTGACTACGGAGATGAGGAAGGCGGATTATTAGAGACCATCATAGGGTTTGTAGTTCTGATCGGAATTGTGGTAGTAGTTGTATGGCTGATCCGCAGTGTTGTAAAGAGAAAGAAAGCCATTAAAGCGTTCTACGAACAGGCGAATTATTACAGAGAAGTGCCAAACGGCGGAGAGATCCGGGTTTCGCATTTCTTGGCACAGACCTTTGATGTGGCAAAAGAGGAGAGTTTGCTCATCGGAGCATTGATCCTTTCCATGATCAACAAAGGATGTATTGAGCCACAGACAGAAGAAAGTATTGGAGCTTTTGGAAAGTCGAAAAAATCCGTCAACTTAAAGCTGATAAAAAAACCGGATACCGATATCGAAAAGAAATTGTATAAGGTTTTAGTCAAAGCGGCGGGCGAAGATGGTATTTTACAGGAAAAAGAACTTGAGAAATACGCATACAAACATCCGAAGTCTGTAAGCAATCTGTTAGAGAATGCCTTAGATGACGGAAGAGAAATTTTTGCAGAAAATAAAGGTTTTACCGGTCATTCGGGAAGAAAGATCAGTGATCTGACCGCAAAAGGCAAGGAAGAACTTGCCGAGGTAATGGGACTGAAGAAGTATCTGGAAGATTTTTCGCTGATATCAGAAAGAGAAATCAGCGAAACCATTATCTGGCAGGATTATATGGTCTATGCCACATTGTTTGGCATAGCGGATAAGGTAATCAAACAATTTGAAAAAGTCTATCCTGACAGGGTGCCTGAGTTTGAAAATTACAATAGAAATGTGATCATAGCACACAGCTATTGTCACAGCATGCACAGATCTGCAGAGAGGGCAATGCAGGAAGAGAGAACCAGTGGTCAGGGAGGTTTTGCGTCGATAGGCGGAGGCGGAGGCTTTTCCGGTGGAGGTACTGGAGGCGGTTCAAGGTAACCGTTTACAGTCACCGTGGGAGATTCCTTTGAGAAAGTTGGTGATGCGTTTGGATGTCATTGATTTTACAACAATAATAAAAAATAATCATAAAAAAGGAGAATACAGCAATGAAAAGTTTTAAAAAAGTAATGGCAGGAATGTTAATGGGTATTATGGTAATCGGAATGCTGACAGGATGTGGCGGAGACCCGGTTGCAGATGATTTTGAAAAGTTCTTAAACACAGACATGGTAGATGTCAATGCAAACTATGACAAGATCAAAGAAGAGTCTGCAAAATGGGGCGACTTAGAGACAAACGAAGAGATCAAAGACAGCATCAACAATGGAATCATGCCAAACATTGATGATTCACTGGATAAACTTTCTAAGATCAAACCGGAAACAGATGAAGTGAAAGCTATCAAAGAAAAATATGTAAAAGTAATGGAAGCATACAAAGAGGGTTATACAAAGATGCTTGAAGCCTGTGACACAAATGATGAGCAGACTGTCACAGAAGCTACCGAAAAGATTGATGAAGGAATCAAGCTCTTAGATGATTATAACAATGCGTTAGAATCATTAGCAAAAGAGAAAGATATGAAAATAGAGTATTAATAATGTAAAATAGAGTGTAGCAGAAAGGCTGGATATTCGTAACATTACGAGTATCCGGCTTTTCAATTTTTCTATAGAAGTAGCAAAAGAAAAAAACATGAAGGTGCTGACCCTTTCCGGTTTCAAAGAGGACAACCGTATTAAGCAGATGGGAAACTATAATCTCTATGTGCCTGTCTGCCATTACGGAATGGTAGAATCCATACATAATCTGATATTACAGCAGATCCATAAAAAAGGCTACCTTGTGATCGTCGTAACAAACCAGTCCGGAGTAGCAAGAGGCTATCTGACGGAAGAAATGTTACAAAAGCTGAATGCCTATCTTCAAAAGGAGACAGGGAAAGTGATATCCAAACAGGCAAAGCGGCAGGAACGAAAACGGTTTTTGTCAAAGGACGGAAATGCAGCGAGCAGCCGGATTTTGTAGTTTCAAATGTTTGGGAATTTGCCAAAAGTATAAAAGGTTGAGAAAACAAATACCATTAGCACGAGGCTAATGGTATTTGTTTTATAATATAGATAATTCAAAAAAAGAACAGATTGGCGTTAGCATCGCCGGTCTAACATCATACCGGCATAAATCGAAGAAATATATGGTGCTGCAAAATTGTGTCCCGGATTCTTATAGGCCACAATTATTTTGTTTACATAATTCATAGGATTGATAGAGGCATTAGAAGCCTTATCATTTAAAGCATCCTTAAATGCATTCAGTACGGAAAAACTCTCCTTAGCATCAACGGATGAGATCGCATCTGCTAAGAGCGCACGGTCTACTTTGATCCGTCCGTCATCCTGCGAACAAAGACCGATAGCTTCCAATTCACTGTTGTAATTCAGGGTAACACTCCGCATATCGTTCAAGAGGCGGTTGCCCTGCTGTTCCTCGCCTACAGGATTCGTTGCAATATCAATGATAGAGTTATAAGAGTCCACTAATTCCTGTAAATTATCTGCAACTGCATCCACACTTGGCTTATAACCGATCGTTTCGGATTCGCCTTCATTGTGAATACCCTTTAATTTTAATTCAAAAGTCTTATCTACCGTAATCGTATTGGAACGGGAAACATGTTCTTTTCCATTTAATAAGAAAGAAGCATTTTTCGCAGGAGAAGCAATCTCACTGATCCCTAAAATTCCCATCGCTGTACGGGAGTCCGTTGTGCCTTCCGGAACAATATTAAAAAGATACTGCTCGCCCTCAGGTAGTCCGGTCTGTGACGATTCTAAACGTAAAGCAGACTGTCGATTGTCGTTTTCAAGGATTTCTGTTTTTAATCCAAGATTGGCACTGTTGATCAGACGTGCCAGTTTATTCAGAATATCCCGGTTAGTTTCTCCGTCGTTTACACTGAATTGAAATTCATACGATGCAGAAGGGGTATTCAAGTCAAACGAATAATTTCCGACAGGGATGTCACGCACACCGCTGTATAAAAAATTACTCTGGTTTACCTGTGGTTCCGCTAAAGAACGGACTTCAATGTCAAAGCTTTCCGTTGCTTCGGATTCATCATTTGCACCGATATATTTTGCTTCTACCATTTCATCATCGGTAGAAGATGCAACTTTTTTCGAAAAAGCGGCTTCGATGCCCTTGCCGCCGCCGGACAGGGAAGAAATTACATTCTGGATCTGCCTGGCACTCTCCTTAATGTCAATTGCAAACCTTGCGGCATTCTTTGTTTCCTTGATCTTATACAGAGGGGATTCTTTGTTGGTCTTGACCATACGGTTATAAATGTCACGCAATTCGCTTTTCTTGTGTGAGTCATAACGCGATACGGTCGAATTAGCATATGTACTTAGATAATAATGATATACTGTATCAATTGCAGCCATAATAAACCCCCTCCTTTCGTCCATGAAATATGCAGAATGCATCAGGGTAGAATAAATCCATTTATATAACTATATTATAATAGGTAATTACATATTTGTCATCTAAAAATAGCAGAAAAAAGTATTTTTTGCTTCTGCTTCATTAATTATATCGGAAAAAGGGACAAAAAATTAACAGTAATTGGGAGAAAAATTAACATTGACACCTATCTGGGATTGTGCTATATTAGACTAGCGATGGAAGTAGGTCTTTTTTTTTATGCCTAAAAACAGAAAGAATTAAAGTGGAGGTGGAAGTTGTGCGCACGAAAATAACATTGGCATGTACGGAATGTAAGCGGCGTAATTATGATACGACCAAAGATAAGAAAGCTCATCCGGACAGAATGGAAACAAAGAAGTATTGCAGATTCTGCAAGACACACACATTACACAAAGAGACTAAGTAATTGTGACCAGACAAAGGGAGTGACTAAGATGGGAGAAACCACAAACAATGAAAGTGCCCCGAAAGAGAGCAGATATGCTGGTCTGAAGGCTGAATTCAACAAAATTGTCTGGCCTGATAAAGATTCAGTCACAAAACAGACAACAGCAGTTGTGATTGCATCCGTTATTCTGGGTCTGATTATTGCACTGATTGATTATATCATTCAGTATGGTGTAGATTTCCTTGTAAAATTGTAATGGAGGCAAAGGTGATTTTATGGCAGAGGCACACTGGTATGTAGTTCATACCTACTCAGGATATGAGAATAAGGTTAAGGCAAACATTGATAAAACAATTGAGAACAGACATCTTGAGGACCAGATTTTAGAAGTCCGTGTCCCGATGCAGGATGTGGTGGAATTGAAGAACGGTGCTAAGAAACAGGTTCAGAAAAAAATGTTTCCCGGTTATGTACTTATTAATATGGTAATGAATGATGACACATGGTACGTTGTCAGAAATACCAGAGGCGTTACCGGATTTGTTGGTCCGGGGTCAAAGCCGGTACCACTCACTGAAGCTGAAATGAGACCGTTGGGAATCGAATCAGAAAATATCGTTGTAGATTTTGCAGAAGGAGACAGCGTGGTTGTAACCGGTGGTGTTTGGAAAGATACCGTCGGAGTGATCCAGAGCATGAATTCCGGCAAGCAGATCGTCACAATCAATGTAGAATTATTTGGCCGCGAGACGCCAGTAGAAATAAGTTTCGCAGATGTAAGAAAGACAAACTAAAAAGGAGGACTTATCCAAATGGCAAAGAAAGTAGAAGGATATATCAAATTGCAGATTCCGGCTGGTAAGGCAACACCTGCACCACCTGTTGGACCTGCACTTGGACAGCACGGTGTTAACATCGTAGAGTTCACAAAACAGTTCAATGCAAGAACAGCCGATCAGGGAGATTTAATCATCCCTGTAGTAATTACCGTATATGCGGACAGAAGCTTCAGCTTCGTAACAAAGACTCCGCCGGCACCGGTATTGATCAAGAAGGCATGCAACATCAAATCCGGTTCTGCAGTACCGCAGAAGGATAAAGTAGCAACCATTTCCAAGGCAAAATTACAGGAAATTGCAGAGTTAAAAATGCCAGACTTAAATGCAGGTTCTTTAGAAGCAGCAATGAGTATGATCGCTGGAACATGCAGAAGTATGGGAGTTACAGTAGAGGAATAGGTCGAAAGTAACTACCTTAAGACAATCGCAAAAAAGACTGAAAACGAAACAATCGTGGGAGGGAACACTCCCGATATTACCACTAGGAGGTTTTTTAATGAAAAGAGGAAAGAAATATGTAGAGGCTGCTAAGAACATTGACAGAACTGCTCAGTACGACGTTGCAGAAGCAGTTAGCCTTGTAAAAAAAGCGGCAGTTGCAAAATTTGATGAGACAATCGAAGCTCATATCAGAACAGGCTGTGATGGCCGTCATGCAGAGCAGCAGATTCGTGGAGCAGTTGTACTGCCACACGGAACCGGTAAAGCTGTAAAAGTATTAGTTATCGCAAAAGGTGAAAAAATTGATGAAGCAAAAGCAGCAGGCGCTGACTTCGTTGGTGGAGAGGAATTAATTCCAAAGATCCAGAACGACGGATGGTTAGATTTTGATGTTGTTGTTGCTACACCGGATATGATGGGTGTTGTTGGACGTTTAGGTCGTGTACTTGGACCAAAAGGTTTAATGCCAAACCCGAAAGCCGGAACTGTAACAATGGATGTTACAAAAGCGGTAAACGAGATTAAAGCCGGTAAGATTGAGTACAGATTGGACAAAACAAATATTATCCATGTGCCAGTTGGAAAAGCATCTTTTACAGAAGAACAGTTAGCGGACAACTTCCAGACGCTTATGGATGCAATTAATAAAGCAAAACCAAGCAGCTTAAAAGGTCAGTACATCAAGAGCATTACATTAGCTCCGACAATGGGACCTGGTGTAAAATTAAGCGTAGCAAAAGTTGCACAGTAATTATTAGTTGACATCGAAAATAGATAATGATATAATGCAAAAGCATATTGCCGAAGACAGCAGGTGCCGAAAGGCGTAATCGCAGAGCCTGCCGAGGGAATTTATTGATGTAATATCACAATGAATTTTAGACCTCTCTGTCATTTGGCGGAGAGGTTTTTTGAACCTTTTATGTCTGAGGAATACAAAGAAAAATAAAAGGAGGTGCACGATTCGTGGCAAAAGTAGAACTGAAACAGCCTATCGTAGAGGAGATTTCTGCAAACATTAAAGATGCACAGTCCGTAGTTCTCGTTGACTATCTTGGACTTAGCGTAGCAGAAGATACTCAGTTGCGTAAACAGTTAAGAGAAGCAGGTGTTACTTATAAAGTATATAAGAACACATTGATGAATTTTGCATTTAAAGGAACTGACTTTGAGAGCCTGGCTCCAATGTTAGACGGACCAAATGCAATCGCTATTTCTACAACAGATGCTACTGCTCCGGCAAGAATCTTAAGCAAATTTGCAAAGACTGCTCCGGCATTAGAGATCAAAGGCGGTGTTGTAGAAGGAACTTTCTATGATGCAGAAGGAATGAAAGCAATCGCTGCTGTACCATCAAGAGAAGAATTACTTTCCAAATTACTTGGAAGTATGCAGTCTCCTATCACAAACTTTGCTCGTGTTATCAATCAGATCGCAGAGCAGGGCGGTGCAGGTGAAAGCGTAGAAGCTGCTCCGGCTGAAGAAGCTCCTGTTGAGGAAGCTCCGGCAGCAGAAGAAGCACCGGCAGAATAAGCCGAAAAGAAAGACAGAAACAAAAATAAACCATAAAAATGGAGGGAAATCAGAATGGCAAAATTAACAACAGCTGAAATGATCGACGCTATCAAAGAGTTAAGCGTATTAGAGTTAAATGAATTAGTAAAAGCATGCGAAGAGGAATTTGGTGTATCTGCAGCAGCAGGCGTAGTAGTTGCAGCAGCAGGAGCTGAAGGCGGCGCAGCAGGAGAAGAAAAATCTGAGTTCGACGTAGAGTTAACAGAAGTTGGACCAAACAAAGTTAAAGTTATCAAAGTAGTTCGTGAAGCAACAGGCTTAGGCTTAAAAGAAGCAAAAGAGTTAGTTGATGGAGCTCCTAAGGTAATCAAAGAAGCTGCTGAGAAAGCAGAAGCTGAAGACATCAAGACAAAACTTGAGGCTGAAGGCGCTAAAGTTACTCTTAAATAATTATTTATTAAAAAGTAACCAGGCTGTGCTTTGTAGAGTGCAGATAAAGAGAAGAACCTGTCCGGAAGAAGTGCCGGATGGGTTCTTTTGTGTTATGAGGAATGTTTTGGGAAGGGGGGGACGGACTGCGCCAATCAAATATTCCGCGTTTCCTTGTGCAGAACATTCCGATGAACCTCCGAAAAGCAGAAAAAGAAACGCTCCATATTTGATTGGTGCAGCCCTGACGCCGGCCTTCGTGTAACATGCTTTCGTATCTTTCGCATCAGAACTCATAACATAAATCCTACAAACTGAACACCATGCGAAGAAACAAATATGAAATATTTGTTTCCGGCAGCTACGACTGTCAGATTTGGATGGGTGGGAGGACATACAACACAGGTCGAGGAGTTTTGGGATTGGGGCGGGCGGCGTTATTCCTGCAAATGGAACTGTCTGAGCGTAGCGAGTTTTCCATTTGTAGGAATGAAATTAGCCGACAGACCCAACCCCTAAAACTCCCGAACTGGCGTTGTGGTCCTCCTGCCCATCCAAATCTGACAATTGAAACAGAGAAACACAAAAAAATCCTTGACTATTTCCGCCATCTTGTGCTATCATATACGGTGCACTATTGTGGTGCCGTAGGCTTATTTGTGCTACCCGGAAATAGGTGGGAAAAGTTAGTGAATAATTCTGCATAATAGGTGAAGTTAAATATAAAAAACGAGAGGTGAAACGTCAATGGAGAAAAACAGAATACGTCCGGTCAAAGCCGGTAAAAGCATGCGTATGAGTTACTCGAGACAAAAAGAGGTATTGGAAATGCCAAATCTTATAGAGGTTCAGAAGGAATCCTATAAGTGGTTTTTGGACGAAGGTCTGAAAGAAGTATTTGATGATATCTCTCCAATTGCTGATTACAGCGGACATCTGAGCCTGGAATTCGTGGATTTTACATTGTGCGAAGATGATGTAAAGTATTCCATTTCAGAATGCAAGGAGCGGGATGCCACATATGCAGCACCGTTAAAAGTAAAAGTAAGACTCTATAACAAAGAAAACGATGAAATTAACGAGCACGAAATCTTCATGGGCGACCTTCCGCTTATGACAGAGACGGGAACCTTCGTTATTAATGGTGCGGAGCGTGTTATCGTAAGCCAGTTAGTACGTTCCCCTGGTATCTATTATGGCATAGATCACGATAAAGTAGGCAAGGAATTATTTTCCTGTACCGTAATCCCGAACCGTGGTGCATGGTTAGAATATGAGACAGACTCTAATGATGTGTTCTATGTCCGTGTGGACAGAACCAGAAAAGTGCCGATCACCGTATTGATCCGTGCACTTGGAATAGGAACAAATCAGGAGATTATCGACTACTTTGGTGAAGAGCCAAAGATCGTGGCAAGTTTTGGAAAAGACGTTGCAAACAGCTACGAAGAAGGTCTTTTAGAATTATATAAGAAAATCCGTCCGGGTGAACCGCTGACCGTAGAGAGTGCACAGAGCCTCATCACAGCGATGTTCTTCGACCCAAGAAGATATGATCTTGCAAAAGTCGGACGTTATAAATTCAATAAAAAATTAGCGTTAAGAAACCGCATCAACGGACAGGTTCTCGCTGAAGATGTTGTAGATGTTACAACAGGTGAGATCATTGCAGAAAAAGGCACCACTGTAACCAGAGAGTTAGCAGATGCTATCCAGAATGCAGGTGTTCCTTTTGTGTGGGTTCAGACAGAAGAACGCAATGTTAAGATTTTATCAAACTTAATGGTAGATATCAATGCACAGATCGAAGGTATTGATGCCAAAGAGCTTGGCGTGACAGAGGCCGTATATTATCCGGTACTTGCAAAAATCTTAGAAGAAAATGAAGATATCGAAGATATTAAGCAGGAAATTCGCAGAAATATCTCCGAATTAATACCAAAGCATATTACAAAAGAAGATATTTTTGCTTCTATTAACTATAATATGCATTTAGAGTACGGTGTAGGACACGATGACGATATCGATCATTTGGGTAACCGACGTATCCGTTCTGTAGGTGAATTATTACAGAACCAGTATCGTATCGGTCTTTCCCGTTTAGAGAGAGTAGTCCGTGAGAGAATGACCACACAGGATTTAGAGGGAATTTCTCCGCAGAGCTTAATCAATATCAAACCGGTAACTGCGGCAGTCAAAGAGTTCTTTGGTTCATCCCAGTTATCACAGTTCATGGATCAGAACAACCCATTGGGTGAGCTGACACATAAGAGACGTTTATCCGCATTAGGACCTGGCGGTCTTTCCAGAGACCGTGCGGGATTCGAGGTACGAGACGTTCATTATTCCCATTACGGAAGAATGTGCCCGATCGAGACACCTGAAGGTCCGAACATCGGATTGATCAACTCTTTGGCAACTTATGCAAGGATCAACGAGTATGGATTTATTGAAGCACCATACCGTAAAATTGATAAAACAGATCCTCAGAATCCGCGTGTCACAGATGAAGTAGTATACATGACAGCAGATGAAGAGGACAACTACCATGTAGCACAGGCGAATGAGGCTCTCGATGAAGAGGGACATTTCGTGCGTAACTCCGTATCAGGACGTTACTTAGATGAGACACAGGAATACGAAAAGACCATGTTTGATTACATGGACGTATCTCCGAAGATGGTATTCTCTGTCGCTACAGCATTGATTCCGTTCTTACAGAACGACGATGCGAACCGTGCGCTGATGGGATCTAACATGCAGCGTCAGGCAGTGCCGCTTTTAAATACAGAGGCACCGGTAGTTGGAACAGGAATTGAGCCAAAAGCAGCCGTAGACTCCGGAGTCTGCGTAGTAGCAAAACATGCAGGTGTAGTAGAACGTTCCGAATCTGACAAGATCATCATCAAGACAGATGACGGAGCAAAAGACACCTATAAATTACAGAAATTCAAAAGAAGTAACCAGTCCAACTGCTACAACCAGCGTCCGATCGTATTCAAGGGCGACCGTGTAGAAGAGGGCGAAGTCATTGCAGACGGTCCGTCTACATCTAATGGAGAATTAGCACTTGGAAAGAATCCATTGATCGGATTTATGACATGGGAAGGTTATAACTACGAGGATGCTGTATTATTATCCGAGCGTTTAGTACAGGATGATGTGTATACATCCATCCATATGGAAGAATATGAAGCAGAAGCGCGTGACACCAAATTAGGACCGGAAGAGATCACAAGAGACGTTCCGGGAGTTGGTGATGATGCATTAAAGGCATTGGATGAGCGCGGAATCATCCGTATCGGTGCAGAAGTCCGTGCCGGTGATATCTTAGTCGGAAAAGTAACTCCAAAGGGAGAAACAGAGCTGACGGCAGAAGAGAGACTGCTTCGTGCGATCTTTGGTGAAAAAGCAAGAGAGGTAAGAGATACCTCATTAAAAGTACCACACGGCGAGTATGGTATTGTTGTAGATACAAAAGTATTCACAAGAGAAAACGGTGATGAGCTTTCACCGGGAGTAAACCAGTCTGTGCGTATTTACATCGCACAGAAGAGAAAGATTTCCGTAGGAGATAAGATGGCTGGTCGTCATGGTAACAAGGGTGTCGTTTCCCGTGTATTACCGGTAGAGGATATGCCATATCTGCCAAACGGTCGTCCGTTAGACATCGTGCTGAATCCGTTAGGTGTACCTTCCCGTATGAATATCGGACAGGTGCTTGAGATTCACTTAAGTCTTGCGGCAAAAGCATTAGGATTTAACATTGCAACTCCGGTATTCGATGGTGCAAAAGAGACAGACATCATGGATACACTGGATCTGGCAAATGATTATGTAAACTTGGAATGGGAAGAGTTCAAGGCAAAACATGAAGAAGAGTTGTTACCGGAAGTTTTAGACTATCTGTATGAAAACAGAGACCACAGAGAACTTTGGAAAGGCGTACCGCTTTCACGCGATGGAAAAGTAAGACTGCGTGACGGACGTACCGGAGAATTCTTTGACAGCCCGGTAACCATCGGACACATGCATTACCTGAAACTCCACCATCTGGTAGATGATAAGATCCATGCACGTTCTACCGGTCCTTACTCTTTAGTAACACAGCAGCCGCTCGGTGGTAAAGCACAGTTCGGTGGACAGCGTTTCGGAGAGATGGAGGTATGGGCACTCGAGGCTTATGGTGCAGCATACACCTTACAGGAGATTTTAACTGTAAAATCAGATGATGTGATCGGACGTGTGAAGACCTACGAAGCGATCATCAAGGGAACTAATATTCCTGAGCCGGGAATTCCTGAGTCCTTCAAGGTACTCTTAAAAGAGCTTCAGTCCTTAGGACTGGACGTACGCGTGCTTCGTGATGATGACAGTGAAGTTGAGATCATGGAGACCAGTGAGTACGGTGAGACGGATCTGAATGCGATTATCGGAAATGATAAGAATTTTGCATTTGAGGACAGCGAGTCCTTTGAAAAAATGGGATTCACAAAGCAGGAGTTCGATGCTGAGAGCGAGGAACTTGTAGATGTTGAAGAAGAACCTTCTGAGGAGGAGCCGGTATTTGCTGGCGAATCAGCAGAGGATTTCGATGAAGAATAGACGGAAGGGAGTATCGTAAATGCCAGAGAATAAGACAAACGAAGGGTATCAGCCAATTACATTTGATGCGATCAAGATTGGTCTGGCCTCTCCGGAAAAAATCAGAGAATGGTCCCGCGGTGAAGTAAAAAAACCGGAAACCATTAACTACAGAACCCTGAAACCGGAAAAAGACGGTCTGTTCTGCGAAAGAATTTTCGGACCGAGCAAAGACTGGGAATGTCACTGTGGAAAATACAAGAAAATCCGTTATAAGGGTGTTGTCTGCGACCGATGCGGCGTAGAGATTACGAAGGCAGCCGTTCGTAGAGAACGTATGGGACATATAGAGCTTGCAGCTCCGGTTTCCCATATCTGGTATTTCAAGGGAATCCCGAGCCGTATGGGATTGATCCTTGATCTATCTCCGAGAACCCTTGAAAAAGTATTATATTTTGCATCCTACATCGTATTGGATTCCGGCGATACCGAGCTTTTATACAAACAGGTATTGACCGAGAACGAATATCAGGAAGCAAGAGAAAAATATGGAAGCAGCTTCCGTGTGGGCATGGGTGCTGAGGCGATCAAAGAGCTGTTAGAGGCCATTGACTTAGAGAAAGATGCTGCTGAGTTAAAGGCAGGCTTAAAGGATGCAACAGGACAGAGACGTGCCCGTATCATCAAGAGACTTGAAGTAGTAGAAGCATTCCGTGAGTCCGGAAACAAACCGGAGTGGATGATCATGGACGTGATCCCGGTTATCCCGCCAGACTTACGTCCGATGGTACAGTTAGACGGAGGACGTTTTGCAACATCCGATTTAAATGATCTGTACAGAAGGATCATCAATAGAAATAACCGTTTGAGAAGACTCTTAGAGCTTGGCGCACCGGATATCATCGTGCGAAACGAAAAGAGAATGTTACAGGAAGCAGTAGATGCCCTGATCGACAACGGAAGAAGAGGAAGACCTGTTACCGGACCTGGTAACCGTGCCCTGAAATCCCTTTCCGACATGTTAAAAGGTAAATCCGGACGTTTCCGTCAGAACTTACTCGGAAAACGTGTTGACTATTCCGGACGTTCCGTTATCGTCGTAGGACCGGAACTGAAGATCTATCAGTGCGGTCTGCCAAAAGAAATGGCGATCGAGCTGTTCAAGCCGTTCGTAATGAAAGAGCTTGTAGCAAACGGAACCGCACACAATATCAAGAGTGCAAAGAAAATGGTTGAGAGACTTCAGCCGGAAGTCTGGGATGTCTTAGAAGACGTTATCAAAGAGCACCCGGTTATGTTAAACCGTGCTCCTACACTGCACAGACTTGGAATCCAGGCGTTTGAGCCGATCTTAGTAGAAGGTAAGGCAATTAAGCTGCATCCTTTAGTATGTACCGCATACAATGCCGATTTCGACGGTGACCAGATGGCTGTCCATCTTCCGCTATCCGTAGAGGCACAGGCAGAGTGCCGCTTTATGCTGTTATCACCAAACAACCTGTTAAAACCATCCGATGGTGGTCCTGTGGCAGTACCTTCACAGGATATGGTACTTGGAATTTATTATCTGACCATGGGTAAGATGATCGATCGTACCAATGAGGTTGATTTAGATACCGTAGCAGAAAAAAATTATGCAGATAAAGAAGAAGTCAGAAAAGCGGTAGAAGCAGAAGAGATCACAGAGTATACCAATATCCGTTTCAGTGCCGGAGACGGAAACCATGTTGTCATCTGTACACCACATGATCTGATGGGACACAACTTCACCAGCACAAACCATGCGCTTCTTGCATACGAGAATGGTGATATCACACTTCACCAGAAGATCCGTGTCAGAAGAGAAGCAGTCAATGCAGACGGAGAAAAAGTAACAGGCATGATCGAGACGACACTTGGCCGTTTGATCTTCAATGAGATCCTGCCACAGGATTTAGGTTTTGTAGACAGAAGCAAGCCGGAAAACCTGTTAGTGCCGGAAATTGATTTCCATGTAGGTAAAAAAGGATTAAAACAGATCCTTGAAAAAGTGATCAATATCCACGGTGCAACCAAGACAGCAGAGGTACTTGATGATATCAAGGCAATGGGATATAAATATTCCACCAGAGCTGCCATGACCGTATCCGTATCCGATATGACCGTTCCTGCGAAGAAACCGGAGCTGATCAAACAGGCACAGGATACCGTAGACCTGATCACAAAGAATTACAAACGAGGTCTTGTAACAGAGGAAGAGCGTTACAAAGAAGTTGTAGAGACATGGAAAGAGACAGACGATGAGTTAACAGAAGCACTGCTTTCCGGTCTGGATAAATACAATAACATCTTCATGATGGCTGATTCCGGAGCCCGTGGTTCCGATAAGCAGATCAAACAGTTAGCCGGTATGCGTGGATTGATGGCAGATACAACCGGTAGAACCATCGAGCTGCCGATCAAGTCAAACTTCCGTGAAGGACTTGACGTACTGGAATACTTCATGTCTGCGCATGGAGCCCGTAAAGGACTTTCCGATACAGCTCTTCGTACAGCCGATTCCGGTTACCTGACAAGACGTTTAGTAGACGTATCTCAGGAACTGAGTATCCGTGAGTCTGACTGTGCATTAGAATCAGGCAAAGAGATTCCCGGAATGTATGTCAAAGCATTCATGGATGGAAAAGAAGAGATTGAGAGTCTGCAGGATCGTATTACAGGACGTTTCTCCTGCGAGACAATTTGTGATAAAGACGGAAACGTATTAGTAAAAGCAAACCACATGATCACACCGAAACGTGCGGCAGCAGTTGTAAGCAAAGGTGTGGATGCAGACGGCGAACCACTGACACAGGTCAAGATCCGTACGATCTTAACCTGCCGTTCCCACATCGGTATCTGTGCAAAATGTTACGGTGCGAACATGGCAACCGGTCAGGCAGTACAGGTCGGTGAGGCAATCGGTATCATCGCAGCACAGTCCATCGGAGAGCCGGGTACACAGCTTACCATGCGTACGTTCCATACCGGAGGAGTTGCCGGTGACGATATCACACAGGGTCTTCCTCGTGTTGAGGAGCTTTTCGAGGCAAGAAAGCCGAAAGGACTTGCGATCATTACCGAATTCGGTGGTGTTGCAACCATTAAAGATACAAAGAAAAAACGCGAGATCATCGTAACAAATCCGGAAACCGGAGAAACAAAGACATACCTGATCCCATACGGTTCCAGGATCAAGATTATGGATGGAGCTGTCTTAGAGGCAGGAGATGAGCTGACCGAAGGTAGTGTAAACCCACACGATATCTTAAAGATCAAAGGTGTCCGTGCAGTACAGGATTACATGCTTCAGGAAGTACAGCGGGTATATCGTCTTCAGGGTGTAGAGATCAACGATAAGCATATCGAGGTTATCGTACGTCAGATGTTAAAGAAAGTCCGCGTTGAGAACAACGGAGATTCCGAGCTGTTACCGGGAACACTCGTAGACGCATTAGATTTTGATGATGTAAACGAGAGACTCGAAGAGGAAGGCAAAGAGCCGGCAGAAGGAAAACAGGTACTTCTTGGTATTACCAAGGCGGCACTTGCAACGAACTCCTTCTTATCCGCAGCATCCTTCCAGGAGACAACCAAGGTATTGACCGAGGCTGCGATCAAGGGCAAGAAAGATCCGCTGATCGGATTAAAAGAAAATGTCCTGATCGGTAAACTCTTACCGGTAGGAACAGGAATGAAGCGTTATCGCGACATTAAACTGGATTCCGATTTAAACCGGTTCGCAGATATTGATTTTACAGATGAATATGGCGAGTTTGGCGAAGAGGAAGCTGCAGAAATGTTAGAATCTCCGGAAGAGAAGATAGCATCCATGAGTGCTCCGGAAACAGGAGAAGAGGAATAAGAGCCGATAGTTAAGGCGGTGGGAGAGATCCCACCGCCTTTTTGCTCATGCAATATTTTGAAAAATACTTTGTAAAACCTATAAAGTAAAAAGACCCGTAATGCCGATATAATATATACAAAAAGCGGCATTCGCTTTAGCGTAGAAAATCGCTTGAAAAAAAGCGAAAAATAGCATATAATTACCTTGAGAAAATGTATTTACAGGATAAGTGCGTTTTTAGAACGGATACTAGGAAGGATGGTCGATATATGTACAAGGACGTTTGGAAAAAAGCAGCTGCGTTATTCTTATGTGCATGCATGGCAGGTACATCGGTAGATTTAACTGCATTTACGGTTCATGCACAGGAACAGACAGCAACAGAAGAAAAGGTTGAGGCAGAGAAGACTGAACAACCGGAAATAACGGATGAAACAACAGAGGATGCACAGAAAAGTGAAGTGCAGACAGAGGCTGTAAACCAGGAAGAGGAGCAGTCTGTTTCAACATATATAGCGCCATTAGTAGAGGAACAGGAAGTCCCGGTACTGGGTGCACCGGATGGAGTCACAGAGCTGACAGACGCAAATACAGCGATCGTTCTGAGTACGTCTACTTATACATATGATGGAACAGAGAAAAAACCAACCGTTACCGTAGTATGTAACGGTGTCAGACTGACACAGAATACAGATTTCCTTCTGACCTATGCAGATCATGTCAATGCAGGAACCGCAAGCCTGACAATCGTAGGTCTTACCAATTATACGGGAAGCCTGACAAAGAATTTTACAATTAAGACAAAGAATCTGAATGATTCCTCCATTACAGCAAGTCCAACCGTTCTGACAAACGTTGTATATACAGGAAAGCCGGTTACACCGGTTGTTACATTAAAAGACAAATCTACCGTACTTTACAGTGATGTGGATTATACGATCACATTTGATAAAGATGCGGCTCAGCGTGTAGAGGCAGGAGTCAGTGCAAGAATGACCCTGACCGGAAAAAATAACTACACAGGCACGAGAATTTTTGACTTTACGATCGACAAAAAGAATGTAGCAGATACGGATGTCAGCATCAGCTATGATTCCGTACAGAGTTATACGGGTTCAGCCGTTACCCCGGAAGTAACACTGATGTATAATGGCGAGCTGATGGTAAAAGATAGGGACTATAAGATTACATATTCTAACAACA
The DNA here is from genome assembly GCF_040096355.1 of Maccoyibacter intestinihominis. NCBI lineage: Bacteria > Bacillati > Bacillota > Clostridia > Lachnospirales > Lachnospiraceae > Maccoyibacter > Maccoyibacter intestinihominis. The sequence continues at coordinate 40,393 of NZ_JBBMEX010000009.1, read as the reverse complement.
TTGCAGCATCTTCAAGTGCGGCGATCACCATCACCGGAACAGGAAATTTCAAAGGAAAAGTAAATAAGGTATTTACGATTTCCAGCAGTGATATCGCTTCGGCATCCATTACGCTTGATACCGACAGTTATGTATATGACGGAAATCCGAAAAAACCGGGAGCAACCGTAAAGCTGACAGATGATAAGGGAACAGAAAAGACCCTGCGTCTTGGAACCGATTACAGTATTGAATACAAAGACAATACCAATGCAGGAGAAGCAAGCGTCGTTGTAAAAGGAAAAGGCAACTACACCGGAACCTGTGAGAAAACATTTACCATTTCGGCAAGAAGCATGAGTGACTCACAGTATGCGAGTGAGTTTATGATCCAGGCGATACCGGATCAGTATTACCTTGGTAAAAATGAACAGGTAAAGCCGACCATCACAGTACAGCGGGAAGGCGAAGAACTGAAACTTGGAACAGATTATACGGTTCAATACTACAATAATACAACCGTAAGTACGGATAGCAGCAAAGCAAAAGTTACCGTTTACGGAAAAGGAAATTACAAGGATGAAATATCCGCAGAATACAATATCGTAAAAGTCCCGATGGACAATGTGACGATCAGTGACATTGACAACTGGACAAAATTAGGAACAGCACCAAATCCGGCAGTAACCGTTACTTATAATAATGTAACCCTCCGCCGTGGAACAGATTATACCATAGAGTATGTGGATGAGAGCGGAAAAGCACTGACCAATGCGGCAAAAGGAATGACCGGAGTAGTCAGAATTACAGCCACGGCAGACAGTGTATATGAAGGAATCACATCCAAAGATTTCTGGATCTGTTATGATATTGCCGACACCTTGGCAAGTGATGTAAAAGCAGAGTATCTCTATACCGGAAAAGACATTGAGCCGGCACCTACGATCAAGACCACTTCAGGCAAGACCTTGAAGGCAAACGTTGATTATACCGTAAGCTATAATCAGGATACGGTTAATGCCGGTGACAAGACGATAACTATTTATGGAATGGGCGAGTATGCAGGAGAAACTACCTGTGCCTATAAGGTTACACCGAAACCTTTGACAGCAAGTGACATTACCTATACAGCAACTTCACCGGTATATACGGGAAGTACTGTGAAACCGGAAGTAACCGTTAAGAACGGTGATGTAACACTGAGCGAAGGAATTGATTACGAGATTGAAGAAGTTAAAGATGCTGCAGCCGATGAATATATCAAAGCAGGTGAAGGCAAACGCTTAAAGATCGTAGCAAAATCAGGAAGTAACTATACAGGAACGAAAGAGATCACCTATACAATTGCACCGCGTCCGATAGCCGATGCGGTAGGAAAGGCAGCATCAGATATTGAAGTACAGGGCTTGGATGGTTTAGAAGAACTTTATACAGGTTCTCCGATCACCGTCAGCGGAATCAAAGTTCTTAGAAATGCAGCAGAACTGACAGAGATCACAGATTATGTCATTACATATGGAAACAACACAAATGCAGGAACCGCAAATGTGTACATTACCGGAAAAGGTAACTACACCGGAATGATCCAGGAGAGTTTTGACATCAAATATGATTTCAGCAAGGTAACAGGAAAGACCATGCTCGACGGCCAGGAAGAGACAGAATTTGAGTATGACGGTGGACAGCAGATCCGCCCGACCATGAAGCTGACTTATGATGATCTGGCAAACCAGATCTCCAATGAACTTTCAAGCAGTGATTATGTAGTCACAGGCTATAGTGGCAATATCAATGCGGGCGCAGAGAATGGAGCTTCTGTTACATTAGAGGGAAGAGGATTGTACAAAGGTACATTGACTCTGAACTTTACTGTTATTCCAAAATATATTGATTCGGAAGATATCTTAGTAGCAGATGCGATCAACACACCGGTTTATGATGGAGAAAGGCATAAGATCAACAATCTGACCATCTATTTCCGACAGGCATTGGAGTTAGGAACCGATTACAACCTGACAAAATATGTGGATTCAGGAGACAATGACCCGAGCAATACCAACAGTGACTGTATCAATGCAGGAACCATTACCATTACGGTAGAAGGTGTCGGTAACTATCAGGGAACCAGAGAAGTGACCAGATATATCGCACAAAAGAGCATTGAAGACAGTGATATTGAAGTAACACAGATGGCAGACATCGTGTACGATGGACAGCCACACAAACTGACAGCAGACCAGATCACGGCAGTTTATAACAGATACAATTCAACACCATTGAACTTAACCAGTGCAGATTATACGGTTACATCATGGAAGAACACCGGAGACGATCCGGATGAAGAAGACAGCGAATGTATCAATGCCGGAACAGTTACGATCACGTTAGAAGCAAAAGGCAATTATACCGGAACAAGAACCATTGTATATCGGATCATTCCGAAGTCATTAATAAAGAGTGATGGAAGTATCGCAGATGATATCCATGCAAGTATCACAGGAGGTAACACAACCGTTTATAATCGGGAAGTGCAGGATCCTGAGGTAACAGTCACAGCGGATGGAATCGAAACATTGTCAGATAAAGACATGACCATTACCTATCTGAAAGAAGTGACAACCGGAAGTTCAGCAGGTACTTATACAGAAGTAGATGAATGTAAAGATGCAGGTAACTATAAGATCAGAGTTACCGGAAAAGGAAACTACAGTGGAAGTTTTGATCTGAGCTATACGATTCAGCAGAGAAACCTCAATGAAGATGCCGAGGATTACCGATTTGCCATTGAACCGATCTCAGATCAGACATACACAGGGGATGCCATCATACCGGAAGAACTGAAAGTATTTGAATATGCTTATGATGCATCTGCTCCGGATGATAAATCTAACGAAAATGCAGTGCTCGGAGAAGATGATTACAATGTAACGGGTACAAACAACATTGATGTAACATCAGATATACAGAAAGCAGAGCTGACCATTGAAGGAAAAGGCAACTATACCGGAACCCTTACAACAGAGTTTGTGATTCTGCCGAAGAACATCAATGATAAGACAGACAGTGTATACGATGTTGGTCTGACAGAGATTTTAGAAGTAGAGTACACGGGAGAATTGTTAACACCGGTACTGCCGCTGAAATATAATGGTCATGATTTAGTAGAAGGAACGGATTATCAGGTAAGCTATCAGGTAGCAGATACAGATGAAGAAGGCAATCCGATCCAGGTAGATACGAACCGGGATGTAGGACCGGTTTACGGAACCATCGAGGGAACCGGAAACTATATCGGCACCAGAACATTCACGGTAGATGATCCGATCTTTAAGATCGTTCCAAGATCCATAAAGAGAACTTATGAGAGCGGAGAACTTACGGTAGAAGCATTCCCATCCTATGTATATGATGGAAAAGAGCATAAACCGGAAGTTGTTATCAGAGATACATTGAAAGGTACAGAACCGTTAGTAGAAGGAATCGATTATACCGTAGTATATGAAGAAACAGTGAATGCCGGAACAAATACAGTCCGGATCACCGGAATCGGAAACTACGGTGAGGAGATAGAACTGACCTATAAGATCATTCCGAAGAGCCTGTTTACTGGTTCGGGAGCAGATGCTGCCATGGTAGAGGGAAGCCGTATGGAAGAGATTGCGGAGCAGACCTATACCGGAGCAGAGATCACACCGGGTATTGGAATATTTGATACCATCAATGATGCTGAGGTACAGTTAGAGGAAGGAAGAGATTATACAATAGCTTACCAGTCTAATACAAATGCAGGTACAGCTACAGCAGTTATTACATTCTGTGGCAACTATACAGGTTACTATGATGCGATCAAAGATACCTATTATAACAGCTATCAGAAGACCTTCCAGATCGTACCACGCGACATTGTAGATGAGAACATCATCATTGAGTCAATAGACGATCAGGAGTATGATAAAAATCCAAAGGAACCGGAACCGGTCATTACGTTTGGCGCAACAACATTAGTAAAAGGCGTGGACTACACATTGGAGTACAGTGAAAACCATACGGACAGTGGAACGGTAACGATCACAGTAACCGGAATTAACAACTTTAAGAACACAAGAACAACAACCTATCAGATCACGCCGAAGTCCTTAGATTCAGCAGATATCCAGGTAGCTGCCATCGATAATCAGGATTATACCGGAAGTAACGTAGTACCGGATGTAACAGTAACTTATGGAACCACAGTACTGAAAAAAGGTGTAGATTATCAGTGTGAAGCGGGAACAAATACCGTAAAACCGGGAACTGCAACCGTGGTCATCAAAGGTATCGGAAACTATGGCGGACAGGTCACAAAAGACTTCAAGATCATCGGAAATCTGGAGTCCAACGGACGTATTGAAACCATTGCACCACAGGCATATACCGGAACAACGGTAAAACCTGCGGCAACCGTAACTTTTGGAGGTTCCAAGCTGATACAGGGAACGGATTACAACATTGATTGGAACAATAACATTGAAGTAGGAACTGCAACCGTAACAATTACAGGAACAGGAGTTTACAAAGGAACGATCACCGGAACCTTCAACATTGCATATGACCTTGCAGCAAACGGTGGAAATAAGGTAGAAACCAATTCGATCGCTGATGAGTATACTTATCAGGGAAGTGCGATCGCACCGATCACACAGGTTTCTTACAGTGGTCAGGCAATGACAGCAGGCACAGATTATATCCTGACTTACAGCCAGAATACGAATGTGGGAACTGTAAAGATCACAATTACCGGAATTGGAAAATATACGGGAAGTGTGAGCAGAAGTTTCAAGATCGTAAAGAAAAATCTGGCAAACTGTACTTATTCTTCTGTATCCGGATTTGATTATGATGGTACGGAAAAGACACCGACTGTAACCATCAAGAACGGAACACGGACATTGTCACGCGGAACAGACTATACGCTTCAGTACAAGAACAATAAAAATGCAGGTGTTGGTCAGGTGATCATTTCCGGAGCAGGCAACTACTCGGGAACAGTCATCCGTTACTTTAACATCAACGTATTGCAGCCGACCGGTCTGCGTATGGAATCCAGTAAAGCAAACAGCGTGAAACTGGTATGGAGTTTTAGCGGAAAAGCAACCGGATATGAGATCTACCGCAAGCAGAGCGATGGAAAATACAAGAAGATAGCAACAACGAAAAAGACCACATATACCAATAAAAAACTGGCGCCGTCAACTTCTTACAAATATAAAGTAAGAGCATATGTAAAGAATAGTACGGGAACAGTATATGGTAAATTTACCAGTGTGGTGATCGCTAAGACGACACCGGCAACGCCGAAGGTAACAGTTACTTCGCCAAAGGCAAAACAGGTAAAAGTAAAGTGGAAGGGACTTGCTTCTGCATCAGGATATGAGGTATACCGCAGTACATCTAAAAACGGCAAATATACCTTAGTAAAGACCATCAATAAACGCTCGACAGTCACATATGTGAACAAAAAATTAAAGAGTAACAAGACCTACTACTACAAAGTGCGTGCATTTAAGAGCAGCAAGGGTGTAAAGACCTATGGAAGTTACTCCTCTGCAAAGAAAATAAAAGTGAAGTAAAGATTTATGAACAGAGAGTACAAGATTGGTGCATACGTTTTTCAGACATATGAGGAATATAGCGACGGACTCGACGATGTAAATACGATACGTTACATCGTCGACAATGTCGACATGGATGATATGGATGTACTATTACATCTGTACGATTGGATGAAGCAGGAAAAACTGGTTTTTAAAAGTCCGATAGGAGAAGCATTTTTTGCAGATATTGTGGAGCGGGTTGCGACGCAGTCCCAGCAGCAGTTAGATGCAGAGAAAAAGATCGAGGACAAAAAAGAGACGACAGACAGACTTCGGAAATACGGAGGAATCATCTGTGTCATAGCCGCAGTAATTTGTTTTGCAATTTACTTCGGAATAGAATATAGTAATTATAAAGGGAAAAAAGAAATACAACATTTGCAGGATTTAAAGCAGACTTCCGTGAATGCACCGACAACCACACTTGAAAAAAAGGGTGACATTTCTAAAAAGCAGGAAAATGCAGAGGGTAAACAGGAAGAACTGCCGGACATTCTGCCGGAATATCAGGCAATATATCAGGAAAATCCGGAGTTTGCAGGCTGGCTGACAATACCGGACAGCATTGTAGATTATCCGGTGATGAAGCCGAAGAACGATACCGATTACTATCTGGACCATACGTTTAGCGGCGAAGAGGACAAAAACGGTACGCTGTTTATAGACAGCAGAAATGACATTGTCCACCGCAGTACAAATATAATCATATACGGACATAATATGAAGAGCAGTGCCATGTTTGGTTCTTTAAAAAAATATCTGGACGAAGAATACTGGCAGTCGCATAAGACGATACAGTTTGACACGATCTATGAAAAAGGAACTTATATTGTAACAGCCGTATGTCTTGGAAAAGTAGAATATCAGGACGATGATGTGTTCCGATACTACGATTTTTTAAATGCAGAAAGTAAAAAGGAATTTAATGTATTCAAGAAAAATGTGGAAAAGAGTGCGGTATTAGCGGACAAAGAGCCGATCAAATATGGAGATAAACTTCTGACATTATCCACTTGCAATCAGTATGTGGAGAACGGAAGATTATATATAGTAGCAAAAAAAATAGAACAATAAAATTTCAAGGATGAAGGCAGGGCGATGAACATGAAAAGAAAGACAAAGAGAAGAGTGGGAATTTTTCTGGTAGTAGCTATGCTTGCGGTCATGATCTATCCGGCATTTTCTACAACAGCAGAAGAAGAGAGTGCAGGATTTATCATTGAAAACGGCGAGCTGACAGCATATACCGGAAGCGGCGGTGACATTACGATACCGGATACCGTTACAGGGATCAGTGATAATGTATTCAGCGGCAATACATCCCTTACAAGTGTAACGATACCGGGTTCCGTGATCAGCATTGGTTCGGGAGCATTTTCCGGTTGTACCAATCTGTACCGTGCAGTGGTACCGGCCAGTGTAGTGAACATTGGAAACAGTGTATTTGCAGGCTGCAGCAGTCTGTCCGATCTGACATTTTCCGCAAACGTGGGAGTGATCCCGGACATGGCATTTTATGGCTGTGCAAGTTTATCATCCGTGACCATTCCGGGTACGGTCACAAGTATTGGATCAAGTGCGTTTGAAAATTGTACTTTATTGGGGAGTGTGACCATTCCGGCAGCGGTAGATACGATTTCCGATACCGCATTTGCAGGCTGCAGCAATTTAAGCAGCGTAGAAGTAGATGGCGGAAACGCTACCTATTCTTCTTATGACGGATGTATCTATAATAAGACACAGACAAAATTATTGTACTGCCCGGAAGGAAAGTACAGTGTAAAAATATCGGATAAGACATCCACATTGTCTTATGCAGCATTAAATGGCTGCTACGGAATTACAGAGGTAACACTTCCGGCAAGTGTAACCGTGATCGAGCAGAATGCTTTTTCAAACAGCGGCGTACAGACCATTACCATTCCATCCAGTGTTACGGATATCGGTTCACAGTCATCCTGGACACCACAGATGATCTATACCTATTCTAACAGTGCAGGAGAGGAATTTGCAGTAAACAATAACTATACATATGAGTTACTGGATTCACCGGAAAGCCCGGCAGACCCGAATGGAACAGATGATCCTGGTGTAAAGGAAGATCCGGAACCGAGTGATGGTCCGACACCGAGCGATCCGGGAACTACAGATGATCCGGCAACTCCGGCTGACAATGGTACAACGAATGCATCCTCTAATAATACACAGGGCAGTGGAACAAGTGTGACCAGCACATCCGGCAGTGTAACGGGAAGAAACCTTGCAGCAGGTGGTGTAAGATCAGCAAGTAAGTTTACGGCAAAGGAACATGTATTAGACTCCACACCAAAGACAGGTCCGGAGACAAACGCAAAAGTAATTCTCTGTATGGCAGTATTCTTTGTCGGCGTATATCTGATCATCAGCAGCAGAAAAGAAGAAGAGCAGACTGCATAAACTTGTTCATTTTTCACAGAGGTTCTTCATAGAACAATGCAAAAGAATTTTATTGGGTATATTATATAGAAAGAAGAGGCAGAATCTCATTAGATGAGAGCTGCCTCTTTTCGGATTTATGCGAGCTTTCATGCCCCTGAAACGCATTTTGAAAGAAAAAATCTTGACAATCCGCCATTCTGCTTATATAATTATTTAGCGTGCATACGAATGCATAAATTGAAATTAAACTACAGGAGGTGAAAAACATGCCAACATTTAACCAGTTAGTAAGAAAAGGACGTCAGACATCTGTAAAGAAGTCTACAGCACCAGCTCTCCAGAAAGGTTTTAACTCTTTAAAGAAAAAACCTACAGATTCTGCTTCACCGCAGAAGAGAGGTGTCTGCACAGCAGTTAAGACTGCAACTCCTAAAAAACCTAACTCAGCTCTTAGAAAAATTGCCAGAGTTCGTCTTTCTAACGGAATCGAAGTAACAAGCTACATTCCGGGTGAAGGTCACAACTTACAGGAGCATAGCGTTGTTTTAATCCGCGGAGGAAGAGTAAAAGACTTACCGGGTACAAGATACCATATCATCCGTGGTACACTGGATACAGCAGGTGTAGCAAACAGAAAACAGGCTCGTTCCAAATATGGCGCTAAGAAGCCAAAAGACGCTAAGAAATAAGACTTAGCCATCAACAATGTATCACAAACAGAACTTGGTAAAAGTGTTGGAATGTAAGTTCACCTATTACGGATAAATTCGTATGAGAACTTTTCCCGCACGAACACAGAGAACGACACATGTGAGTACCGTTGAATTAATCGAAATCAAAAAAAGATGATTAAGGAGGGAAGTACCGTGCCACGTAAAGGACATACTCAAAAAAGAGACGTTTTAGCAGATCCGCTGTACAACAACAAAGTGGTTACTAAGCTTATCAACAACATCATGTTAGATGGTAAAAAAGGTATCGCACAGAAGATTGTATACGGAGCATTTGAAAGAGTTGCAGAAAAGACCGAGAGACCTGCCCTTGAAGTATTCGAGGAAGCAATGAACAACGTTATGCCTGTATTAGAGGTAAAGGCAAGACGTATCGGTGGTGCAACATACCAGGTACCAATCGAAGTAAGACCGGACAGACGTCAGGCATTAGCACTTCGTTGGCTGACCCTGTATTCCCGCAACAGAGGCGAGAAAACAATGCAGGAGAGACTGGCAAATGAGATTATGGATGCAGCAAACAATACAGGCGCATCTGTAAAGAAAAAAGAAGATATGCACAAAATGGCAGAGGCAAACAAAGCTTTTGCACATTACAGATTCTAGTTTAAAAGCAGCTTAGTGAATCCAAGACGAAGTCGAAGAGGAACTTAGTGTAGAGGAAATTAAGGAGGAAAATCCCTTGGCTGGAAGAGAATATCCATTAGAGAGAACCAGAAACATTGGTATTATGGCTCATATCGATGCCGGTAAAACGACATTAACAGAGCGTATTTTATACTATACCGGTGTTAACTATAAAATTGGTGATACTCATGAAGGAACTGCAACCATGGACTGGATGGAGCAGGAACAGGAAAGAGGTATCACAATCACTTCAGCCGCTACAACATGCCACTGGACAGAGCAGGAAAACTGCAAACCAAAGGCTGGTGCATTAGAGCATCGTATCAACATCATTGATACTCCTGGACACGTTGACTTCACTGTTGAAGTTGAGCGTTCCCTGCGTGTATTAGATGGAGCTGTCGGTGTGTTCTGTGCAAAGGGCGGTGTTGAGCCACAGTCTGAGAACGTATGGCGTCAGGCTGACACTTACAATGTACCGAGAATGGCATTCATCAACAAGATGGACATTTTAGGTGCAGATTTCTATGGTGCTGTAGAGCAGATCAAAACCCGTTTAGGAAAGAATGCAATCTGTCTTCAGCTTCCAATCGGAAAAGAAGATGAATTCCAGGGAATCATCGACTTATTTGAGATGAAAGCATACATCTACAACGATGACAAAGGTGAGGATATCTCCATCGTGGACATCCCGGATGACATGAAGGAAGATGCAGAGCTTTACCACACAGAGTTAGTAGAAAAAGTCTGCGAGTTAGATGATGACTTAATGATGGAATATTTAGAGGGTGAAGAGCCTTCTGTAGAAGCAATGAAAAAAGCTTTAAGAAAAGCAACCTGTGAATGTTTAGCAATCCCTGTTTGCTGTGGTTCTGCTTACAGAAACAAGGGTGTTCAGAAATTACTGGATGCGATCTTAGAGTATATGCCGGCTCCAACCGACATCCCTGCAATCAAGGGTGTAGATTTAGAAGGTAACGAGATTGAGAGACATTCATCTGATGATGAGCCGTTCTCAGCTCTTGCATTCAAGATCATGACAGACCCATTCGTAGGAAAATTAGCATTCTTCCGTGTTTACTCCGGAACATTGAACTCCGGTTCTTATGTACTGAATGCAACAAAAGGTAAAAAAGAGCGTGTTGGACGTATCTTACAGATGCATGCAAACAAGAGAGAAGAGCTTGACAAAGTTTACTCCGGTGATATTGCAGCAGCAGTAGGATTTAAGCTGACAACCACAGGTGATACCATCTGTGATGAAAAAGCTCCGGTTATCTTAGAGTCCATGGAATTCCCGGAACCGGTTATCGAGCTTGCTATCGAGCCTAAGACAAAAGCCGGACAGGGAAAAATGGGTGAGGCTCTTGCAAAACTTGCAGAGGAAGACCCGACATTCCGTGCTCATACAAATACAGAAACAGGACAGACGATCATCGCTGGTATGGGTGAGCTTCACTTAGAGATCATCGTAGACAGACTTCTTCGTGAGTTTAACGTAGAGGCAAATGTAGGTGCACCACAGGTTGCTTACAAAGAAACCTTTACAAAACCGGTTGATCAGGAATACAAATATGCAAAACAGTCCGGTGGTCGTGGACAGTACGGTCACTGTAAAGTTAAATTCGAGCCAATGGATGCCAACGGAGAAGAATTATTCAAATTCGATTCTACTGTTGTCGGTGGTGCAATCCCGAAAGAGTATATTCCGGCAGTCGGCGAAGGTATCGAAGAAGCAACACAGGCTGGTATTTTAGCAGGATTCCCGGTAGTTGGTGTTCATGCAACAGTATATGATGGTTCTTACCATGAAGTCGATTCATCCGAAATGGCATTCCATATTGCCGGATCTATGGCATTCAAGGAAGCTATGCAGAAAGCAAACCCTGTCTTACTTGAGCCTATCATGAAGGTTGAGGTAACTATGCCGGAAGAATACATGGGTGATGTTATCGGTGATATCAACTCACGTCGTGGACGTATCGAAGGTATGGATGATCTTGGCGGCGGAAAAATCGTTCGCGGATATGTACCTTTAGCAGAAATGTTCGGTTACTCCACAGACTTACGTTCCAAAACACAGGGACGTGGTAACTACTCTATGTTCTTCGAGAAATACGAGCAGGTACCAAAGAATATTCAGGAGAAAATTATTTCTGAAAAAGGCAAATAAACCTTGAAAAAACCTGTTCTATTTTATATAATCAGAATCAGGTGAGTTAAAAATAAAAACAATAGCCCGAAGGGCATCAAATTAAGGAGGATATTCAAAATGGCTAAAGCTAAATTTGAAAGAACGAAACCACATTGTAATATTGGTACCATCGGTCATGTAGACCATGGTAAAACAACTTTAACAGCAGCTATCACAAAAGTACTTGCTGCAAGAGTTGCCGGAAACGAAGCTACAGATTTCGAGAACATCGATAAAGCTCCGGAAGAAAGAGAAAGAGGTATCACAATCTCTACAGCTCACGTTGAGTACGAGACAGAGAGACGTCACTATGCACACGTTGACTGCCCAGGCCATGCTGACTATGTAAAGAACATGATCACTGGTGCTGCACAGATGGACGGAGCTATCTTAGTAGTAGCTGCAACTGACGGTGTTATGGCTCAGACAAAAGAGCACATCTTATTATCCCGTCAGGTAGGTGTACCTTACATCGTTGTTTTCTTAAACAAATGCGATATGGTAGATGACGAAGAGTTAATCGAGTTAGTAGAGATGGAAGTAACAGAGCAGTTAGAGGAGTATGATTTCCATGATTGCCCAATCATCAAAGGTTCTGCATTAAAAGCTCTTGAAGATCCAAACGGCGAGTGGGGCGACAAGATCATGGAGTTAATGGACACAGTTGATGAGTTCATCCCAGATCCACAGCGTGCTACAGATCAGCCATTCTTAATGCCAATCGAGGATATCTTCACAATCACAGGACGTGGTACTGTTGCTACTGGTAGAGTAGAGCGTGGAGTTCTTCATGTAAATGAGGAAGTTGAAATCGTTGGTATCAAAGAGGAAGTTAAGAAGACTGTTGTAACAGGAATCGAAATGTTCCGTAAATTATTAGACGAGGCTCAGGCTGGTGATAACATCGGTGCATTACTTCGTGGTATCCAGAGAACTGAAATCGAAAGAGGACAGGTTCTTGCAAAACCAGGTACAGTAACATGCCATACAAAATTCACAGCTCAGGTTTACGTTTTAACAAAAGATGAGGGTGGTCGTCATACACCTTTCTTCAACAACTATCGTCCACAGTTCTACTTCAGAACAACAGACGTAACAGGTGTTATCGAGTTACCAGCTGGTACAGAAATGTGCATGCCTGGAGATAACGTAGAAATGACAATCGAACTGATCCACCCAATCGCTATGGAGCAGGGTCTTACATTCGCTATCCGTGAAGGTGGTAGAACAGTAGGTTCAGGACGTGTTGCTTCTATCATCGAGTAATTAAATACTGTTTGAGTATTAAATGATTTTATTGGCTCAGCCCTTTGTTTACAAGGGGTTGAGCCTTTTTACGTGCGTCGGTTGAAGCCGACGCATGGGCTTAAGTCATCTTCGTGGACTTGCTGTGGGCTCATTTTATCCTTTGGACTTACGACTTTGAACCTTGTGTCCTGTGTTTTGGGTTTTTTTGATGAGTCTGCTGGGGCAGTTACATCGGATGGTACCATATCTTTCAGGTGCTGGTTTTGCATCATATCCACTACTTCCTGATGCTTGTTGGAATACAGGTGGGAGTAGGTGCTTAAGGTAGTCTGTACCTTTTCGTGTCCTAATCGTTCTGATATGAGCAGTGGTGTACAGCCTAAGTTAATAAGATAGCTGGCGTGGGAGTGGCGGATGTCGTGGATACAAGTCCTTTTCACTCCGCTTTTCTTGCAAGCCCTTTCCATCGTATTATTGATATAAGATTTTGTGAAGGGGAAGACTCTGTCCGTATATTTCAAATCATAAAGCTTTGAAATATAGTCTTTGACTTTGTTCATTACAAAGTCCGGTATGATAATGTTCCGGATGCTCTTCGTTGTTTTGGATGATGTAACTGCATCCTGCTATTTAATCCGCTGAAGAGTTTTGCTGATGTCGAGGGTGTTCTTCTTGAAATCAAAGTCTTTCGGTGTCAAAGCAAGGAATTATCCAAAACGGATAATAGATAGATATGAGTTGTTTCTAGAAAATGAATCTGTTAAATCAATGATTATTGAATATGTAGTATCAGATTTTTATATCTTTCTCATTTTGTTTATCTCTCATGAATTTTATTTGCCAGAATTACTGGAAAGAAATATTGATGATATGAAAGCGTTTTGGTATGTCTCCGATGGGAACGAGAAAACGACGAAGAAAATATTTAGTAATCTTTTTAGAATGATTTATACGGAAAATAAGTCGGATGTACAGATAGAAGTTGAGGTTAATCTGATGTATGATAGACTTGAAAAAATGGTTAAGAAAAAGCAAAAAAGAAAGATATGTCAGATTAGCAAGAGAGTCACAAGCAAACTATGAGGCTAATATGTAAGAAGAGGAAATCTGTAAAACAATACAAAGGGATATCATTTAAAAGATTAGAGAGAAGATTGCTCCTATTTTAGTAGAAAATGATGATAAGAATGGTGTATTAAAAATAAATTTGCTGAATTTATCGGATTGCACGGAGTCGATAGGACAAAGGAGTACAGATGGGTTTCACTTTCATATGGATGGAATGTTTTTGTATGGTATTGAAAGATTTTTGTTAAATAGAAAAGCTTTTGAAATAAAGAATAGGTCTGATGACTTTGAAGATGACAAGGAATTCATGAAATACCTGTCTGTTAATGATCAGCATTTGCTTCTTGGGTCGCAATTCATCTTAAAAAACAGAGACTATAAGATGAGTACCGATTATAAAACGTTTTTGAATGAGTATAAGACAATATATACAGTCGCTGTACGCGAAGGAATTGCTTTGAAAGGAGGGGTCAATACAGGTATGTTTGCATGATGTTAATGTTTCGATTCATTCGCCAAGTATAAAGGAAGCAAATGTGGAATATGACAAAGAAACAGGAAAATCTAATTATTCCATTATGAGCGGACTGCCAATTAACTTTGAAGAAGATGAACTTCGAGAGTTTCTTTATAATCATCGCAAAGTCATCAATGTAACGGAAAAATTATCTATACAAGTAAATGAGAAGCTCGTTGGAACTATTTTTACTGGGAGAAAACGAATATAGATTTGCAAGGAACCGGTTTAAGGCCGGTTCCTTTTTGCGTGACAACCTTGCATAAAAAGAAATACGAACAAAAATAATAAAATTGATAACAAAAATAAACAGTACAATAACAATAACATTGACTTTGATAACAAAAATAGATATAATGAGAGCGAAAAGGAAAGGTGAAAACATGTATACAGAGATAGTTAAGATTATTGAAGGTGGATTACAAGGAGATAAGGAAAAAGTTCAGAATTATGCAAATGTACTTGCGAACAATTTAGAGAAGGAGGGTGAAGTATCTCTTTCGAAAAAGATTAGAGGGATAGTTGAGAATCGAAGAAAAGGATTGACGTCATTGGATAGTTTTGCTACCAAGCCAGTTGATACAGAAAGTAGAATGGAGATAGTTCGAATTACAACACCGCAAATAAAGAAAGAAACTATTATTTTAAGTAAATATGTTGAGGATGAAATACAAGCATTTATTGATTTTTACGAGAATAGGGATAATTTACTTAAAGCAGGTATCGAGGTCTCTAATTCTTTGCTATTATATGGACCGCCTGGATGTGGAAAGACCACGGTTGCTCAATATATTTCGACAATAACAGGATTGCCTTTGGTGACGGCAAGACTTGATGGATTAATTTCTTCCTTGCTAGGAAGTACTGCTAAAAATATACGTAAAATTTTTGATTATGTATCAAAGAGAGAATGCATCTTATTTCTGGATGAATTTGATGTTATTGCTAAATTAAGAGATGATAAGAATGAATTAGGTGAGTTAAAACGTGTAGTTAATAGTCTTATTCAAAATATTGACGAGTTAAGTAGTGATAGTATTTTAATTGCAGCTACAAATCATCATGAGTTATTAGATCCTGCTATATGGAGGCGGTTTTCTAAAGTGATTACATTGGAAAAGCCACAGACAGAAGAGGTGGGTAGATTGTTGGAATTGTATTTGTCGAACTATCATAATAGCATAGTAGATAATGCGAAAAGAATGGAACAGTTAGAGTTGGCTCTTAAAGGATTTAGCCATTCAGATGTAAAAACAACTATAAATAATGCAATCAAAGAAGCTATAATAAAAAGAAAGGCTGTATTGAATAGTTGTGATGTACTAAAAGAGATATACTTTCATCAATATCATAATATTGAAAATGAAGACCAGTTTATACGATTCTTATTAAAATATGGAGCAACACACAGGGAAATCAATGAAGGTATGGATATACCGCTTAGAAAAATTCAAAGCATATCCAAGGAAATTAAGGAGGAATAGCATATGGATACAGATAAATTGCCAATTAAATTTTTTGCACCGAGAGAGATTGATGAACTGCGAATAGAGGGGAATGGAAACTCTGAAAAACCTAAATGGGTTTTGGAAGGGGATGCTTTGGTGAAAAGGGCAGAAATTCTCCAAGCTTCGTTGAGTGATATAGAAACAATAATGATTGAAAGAAAACAGAGTGCATCACCGGTACCATTTTCTTTTATTGCTAAAATACAAGAAGATGCTACAGCGAAATCAAAACGTAAGGATATAACCAATTTTTTTCAAGTGAAGGATAATAGTAGCGTAATAGGTGTGGCAGATGTAAATGAGCTTATTGTTTGTTTGGATTCGGTGGATGAGCTTCGACAAATTTCAGGAAAGCTAAGAGCGTATGAGAAAAATGATTATGCTATTTCCTGTATAGAGGGATTTGCAGAATTTGAACCAAGCGTAATGGCAACTGATGAAGTCTGTAATTACAAAGTCAAATTGGTGGATTATCAGGATTTTGAACAGAATTTAGCTATGCGTAGAATGTTTGAGCATACTTTGGAACGTAATAAGATTGAATACAAGAAAACCACTTATTCAGAACAATTCTATGTGTATAATATGAAAATGGTTAATACTGACATGTTAGAGCAATTGAAGAAAGAAGAAATTTTTAATGCACTTTTTTCAGTGGAGCCAATGCCAAAATATACTGTATCATTGGATTTTGTAGATGACGACCAAGAGGTTCCTGTTAAAATTCCAGAGAATGGTAAAAATTATTTGACTATTGGCATACTAGATAATGGTATAGCATCTATTCCTAATTTAAAACCTTGGATGGAGATGGATAGATGGTCTCCATATCCCAATGATAGTATAAACCCTACACATGGAACGTTTGTTGCAGGAGTTGCTTTATATGGTGATGAATGTGAAGGGAAGAATTGGGTCGGGCACAAGGGTATAAAACTTTTTGATGCTGCAATATTTCCAGATACCACAAAAGAGGGCTTGGACGAGGATGAACTTATCGCAAATATTAAAGAAGCAGTTGCACTTTATCACGAAAAGGTAAAAGTGTGGAATTTGTCGGTTAGTATCACACGTCCAGTTGTAGACACTAAATTTTCTGATTTTGCAATTGCTTTAGATTCTATACAAGATAAATACAATGTTCTTATTTGTAAATCTGCTGGAAATTGCAGGAATTTTGAAAACAATTATCCGAAGGGAAGAATTCATGAAGGTGCTGACTCTGTTCGTTCTTTGGTAGTAGGTTCTGTTGCACACGATAAAGGGCAATATGATTATGCGGAATATAATGATCCATCACCTTTTTCAAGGGTGGGTCCAGGACCGGAATATATAATTAAACCAGAAGTTTCTCATTATGGTGGAAATGCAGGTGTGACTCCAAGCGGGGAAACAGTTACTACTGGAGTGAAATCATTCTCGAAAGATGGGAAAATGGCTACTGGGGTCGGAACAAGTTTTTCAACACCGAGAGTAACGGCATTGGCTGCAGGAATACAGCAGGAATTAAGCGAAGAATTTGACCCGTTATTAATAAAGGCACTTATCACACACTCGGCATCATATCCAAAAGAAATGACAGTACCTGTTACAGAGAGAGCGAAACAGGTTGGATTCGGAATACCTAAAAATGTGCCAGATATTATATATAATTCACCTTATGAAGCAACATTGATATTAAGAGATAGTTTGGCCAAGGGCGATAAAATTGATATAATGGATTTCCCTATGCCACAATGTTTGCTTAAGGATGGATATTATACGGGACAGATTATAGCAACATTGGTGTATGATCCGGTTTTGGATCCATCACAGGGAATAGAATATTGTCAATCTAATATTGATGTTAAGTTTGGTTCGTATGATACAAAAGAAGAGAGGGATACTTCAAAGCGTCATATACTTAATCCAGTTGGGAGAAAAGGTTCGCAGAATTTATTGTTGGGTACGGTGTATAGCAAAAACAAAATGAAAGAAAAGAGTAGTGAATTTGCATTAAAAGAACGTTTACTAATTCAGTATGCAGATAAATACTATCCTGTAAAGAAATATGCAGTGGATTTGTCGGAGTTAACGGAAAAAAAGAAAATTGAGTATCTGTCACCAGATAAAAAATGGTTTTTATTTTTACAGGGTGTATATAGAGATCATATTGAGAGAATGGCACAGATAGAGTCATTTGCATTGACTCAAGAGTTTTGTTTGATTTTAACAATCAGAGATCCAAATCAAAAAGAACATGTATATGATGAGGTGACGCAAAAGTTAGATGAGTATAACTTCTGGCACTCAAATATAAGAGTTGCTACAGATGTTAATATTCCGCTGTAACTTTAGGACTGTGCAAATCAATACTATATGCTTTGCACAGTTAGAATAATAGTTTTGTACGACGAGGAGAAATTATGAATAATAATACGATACAGAATAACGGAAATCAGTATTTTCAAGAAAATAATTTTTATGGTTCAAATTATGTGCATTACAAGACGGAGGATTGTATTGCATCTGTTCAAAAGGTTGGAAAACTTTCTTGGGCTGTTATTGCAGCAATTCTTGGGATGATTGCTGATATTATTACAATAGCAATTGGATTACAAGAATTAAAGGCAGATGGTTTGTGTAATATGATATCTACATATAAGTTGCATATTTACATAGCAATTGTGGGAGTCATATTTATAGTGGTTGCCTGGTTGCTGAGAACAATATTTGAGTTGTTACGTGACAGGTCATCAGCAAAATATGTATTAAAAAGAAACGAGATATATAAAGTAATCCCAAAGAAGTGCCCTATTTGCGGAGGTACATGTAATGGAAAATTAAAAGTGGTGTTGTCGGAGAAGGGAACATATTGTGTGTGTCACAGAGATAAGACGCACAAGTGGAAAATAGAATACAATGATGTTATGAATATGATAAAATAAGTGATAATATATATGTATATATGCATAGGATGTTGAATTTTCATAAAGGGATGACTGATAAACTCATCCCTTTATAAGAAAGTTAATTAAAACACTTCCAAACTATCCTACGCATCCACCCATGCCTATATCTCACCATCAAGAGCAAGCCGGGCATATCCCAGCGGATTATCAATTGCCAGTGCGTTAAAGTATCGCTGAGAATTAGGCGTAGTCCCTATCCCAGATTCAGCCTGATTACAGTCGATCCGTAGGATGTAGCCGTTATAGTGGTTAATGTCGATGCTGTTATGCGTCGGGTTGTATTCTGCGTGTATCAATTTTAGTGTTATTAGTCCTTTCATTTGAATTGGAGGTAAAAAGCCCATGGGCTTATTTTAGAGTTGAAAAACTTTTGAAATAGATACAATAATCACAAAACGTATCATTATATAAAATAAAATATTACTAGGAATATTCCAAATAATACAATTCGTGATATTAACAGTCGTGTTGCTACAATCATCGAGTAATCATAACTGATTATAGATATATGCAATAAAATCAAGGCTTCCGCGAGTTTTCTCGGGAGCCTTTTTTACATTGTAAAAGTATGTTATAATAAATCAAAATAAAAAGCTCTTCGGTATCAAAACGGTGTTATCATAAAAAGAATGGTTACTTTCTTCCGAAATTTATAAAAAAATTATTGTGGAGATTTGAAATCATTTAATTTCGTAGATAGAACAGACGTAAAAGAAACCTTACTACACAGGAGGACAACCATGGTAAAACAAGACTACCTTATGCGTCTCATTCATGAAATGGTACGCACAATTATGAAACTGATTTTTAATATTGATGAAAAGACCGTAGACATAGAGCAGGAGTTAAAGGAAACATCAGACCTCTATGGACGGTTGCTGAAGTTGGCGGATGCGGGCAAAATAAATGAAGCGGAAAATCTGTTGTATGAGCAGTTAGAGAACGGGCAGGTAGAAGATTTGAAGGCAGCACTTGGGTTTTATGACCACTTGAATGATTATACAGAAGAATTTTTGGAAAAAGCCGATTATTCAAGAGAGGAAATAAAGAGTGGTCTGGTCAGTGTTTTGAAAATGTATGGCTATGAAGGCATGACCGGATTGCTGATGTAAACCGGGTGCAGAAACGAGGCAGGAATCCCGGCCTATCTTCTTGCAGAGCCAGAAAAAAAGTGCTAAGATAAAATAAATAAAACGTAAGCAGGAAAGAAAATGAAGCAATGGAAAACAAGACTGGCAATCTGCTTATGTTTATTACTGGCAGCACCGACAGTTATCAGTGCACTTCCGGTGAATAAATTAGAGGCAGAAGCTGCAAGTGGCACAAGTACGAATGTCTATGGATATTACACAGACATACAGGTAGAGCAGGGCATGACTTTCAACATGGGAGATTTGTTCCAGTATTCTCAGTATAAGAATAATAAAGAGATCAAGGGCGGATATCTCTCAGACCTCTCTAGTGGAGTATCCTATAAGAGCAGTAATAAAAATGTGATCACGGTCAGCTCTAAGGGTGATATTACCGTAAAGAAGACCGGTAAGGCAGTCATTACTACAAAGTACAAAGGAATTCCTGTTAGTACAACGATCACAGCAGTAAAGAAAAACGGTCTGAAATCAAATAAATATAGCAGTCTGCGTTCAAAAGCAAAGAATGTTGCAAAAGTATATGGTAATGGTATTACATCAAAGAACCGTTATAAATTAGCACAGGCAGTTATGACATGCCAGAATGCTCGTTGGGCTGTCACAAGGGAATATATCAGTCAGACAGGATTTGTTTCTTATTACTCCGTACAGACCGGAAGTGCTCATCGTTTAGTTGCACCGGAAATGATAAAGGCAGCAAAGATCAGTTCAAAACTCAGTGAGTATGCCTATAACAATAATCCGGTTGGAACAAAAGCAAGTAAGAACTTTAAGATTACAAGTGTGACTGCAAAGAAAAACCGTGAAACACTTACGATCAAAACAAATAAAAAACTAAATGATACACAGGTATTTGCAATTAAGTATATCTATATCAATGACACCTATCTTCAGAATGATAAAAAAGCAGTGTTTAATGTATATGTCAAAGATACAAAGACAGGACATTACTATCGTGGTACAGCATATGCAAAACAGGGCAGCAATCAGATCAGCGTAAGAATGGATTACCTCAAGCTGAAATCAAATACAAAATATCAGGTATATTACATGGTCAATGACAAAGGCTGGGCACAGGGAAAGACATTTACAGCAAAATAAAATATAAGAAAAGGGGCTGTGTAAACAGCCTTTTTTCTATATACAGGCGTGGAAAAGAAGATGAGTAAAAAGACAGGAACAAAAAAGAAACAAACCAAACACAAAGAAAAACAACAGGGATTTAACGATTTACTGATACCAATGTTACTGATCCTTTGTATTATGCCGTTTATTGTAAGACTGGCACTCTATTCCTGCGGATATGCAAAATATCCGTGGTATTCGGATGAGGATGTGATTATGGATCTGTACAGTTATTACCGTTGTTATTTTTTTGAAGTAGTTGCAATTTTTACGGCGGCGGTACTGGCATTTCGGATCGGACTGTTTCCGGAAAACAGAAAAAAAATGAAAATATTTATCTCGTTGGCAGTGTATGCGGGAATGATACTGCTTTCGACCCTGTTATCCGTAAATATGGGAGCGTCATTTACCGGAAATTTTTATCAGTTCCAGGGCGTACTGGTTCTGTTGGGATATCTGGTATTTTGTCTGTATGCCTATCAGGTAATGGAGCAGGAAAAAGACTATAAAACCATCTGGTATGGGATCGTAGCAGTATTCATAGTCATGGCGGTGCTTGGAATATTTCAGATAGCCAAAAAAGATCTGTTGGATTTTGCATGGATGCAGCGGTTGGTGATGTCCAAAGAACAGTTTGCAGAGTATGGCGGCACGTTAGAGACTATTTTTAGCGGAAACAACGTGTTCTTAAGTCTGTATAATCCGAACTATGCAGGTGTATTTCTGACCATGTTCGCACCGGTTTTTGCAGTGATGTGCAGCAGTGAAAAAGAGAAAAAGAAGAAGATTTTCTACGGGATATTGTGTGCAGGATGTCTGATCCTGATCTGGTTTACCTACTCCCGCTCCACATTTTTTGCATTGCTTGTGGCATTAGTCGTAGGATGTATCCTTTCTAAGGAGAAGATCGGGAAACTGATGAAATATATTTTGCCGGGAATCCTTATTTTAGCGGTAGTATTTGTAGGAATTGACAAAATCAATGATTTTCACTATCTGTCCAGATGGAAGGAAGATACACCAAAGACGAAGTTAGAGCGCATGATCACATCCAAAGACGGAGTGGAGCTTTGCTATGATGGAAAGGAATATCTCATCACCTTAGAGGATAAAAAAGCGAAAATTTACGATAAAAAAGGCAGAGAAACCGACATCAAAAAAGTGGAATATTCTGCGAAAATGGCAATAGCAGAGTATGACGAAGAAAAATACATAGACGTATATCTCTGCAACCAGACATTTACGTTTGGAAAAAACAGCAAGGGGTATTATTACCGGACAGAGAACGGAAAAGAGACACAGCTTACCGACATTCCAAAAGTCGATGCGGGCGGCAAAGAATATTTAGGTTCGGGACGAATTTATATTTGGAGTAGAACCCTGCCGATCTTAAAAAAATATATCGTTGCAGGAAGCGGACCGGATACATTTGCAGAAGTATTTCCACAGAACGACTATGTTGGAAAGGCAATTTATGCTAACAATCCGGCACGGGTGATTGAGAAACCGCATAATGACTACCTGATGCAGTGGGTACAGAATGGATTCTTAGCACTTGTGGCAATGATAGCATTTTATGTACTCCTGTTAAAAAAATGTGGAACGTTTTATTACAAACGTGAGTTGTCAGATATAAAGACACGACTGGGACTGGGGTGTTATCTGGGATGTATCTGTTATATGGCAGGCAGTCTGTTTAATGACAGTACACTGTATACAACACCGGTGTTCTGGATTTTTGCCGGAATCGCACTAGGGTCAGCATATGAGGTAGAAAAATAAAACCAAGAATCAAATAAGGGGATATCAGCATGAAGACTTCGGAAGAATTACGCAATCTGTTAAACAGGATCGACCATAAAGGTTATCCGGCATACAAAGATGCAAAAGGGCAGTATCAGTTTGGAACGTATGTGTTGTCCATTGACCTTGTGCAGGGAGATCCGTTTGCATCTCCTTCCAAGGTCAGTGTTCACATCAGCGGAAAACAGGCGGGATTTGATGCCTGTTTGTATGACACAACCTTTAAACGGATTGCACTGCAGGATCATCTGTTACGAAAAATTGCGACAAATATCAGGGAATATTCCTTTAAGGCAAAGGGTTCCGGGAAGAGTGGACTGATCTCTGTTACCCGGCCGGGACAGGAAATCTTAAATCGCAGTGCATGTGTCATTCAGCCGAAAAACGGAGATCTGGTGGTACGGATGGAGATCGGATTTCCGGCAAACGGAAGAACCATCAATGCGAGAGAATTAGAAAAGATTTTATTCGATTTCCTGCCGGCATGCATCAAAAAGACAATGTATCAAAGATCATACCGGAAAGAAGAGTTAGAGCAGGTGGTAGATCTAGCCATAGATCAGAATTATATCCGGGAAGAACTGAAAAAAAGAGGTCTGGTGGCATTTGTAGCCAATGGAGCGGTTCTTCCGAGAAAATCCGGAGTTTCCATGCAGCCGATGAAGGATGCCGTTTCTTTTGTGTCGCCAAAATCCATGGAAGTGACGATGGAACTGCCACATCATAGAACTATCAAAGGAATGGGGATCAAAAAAGGAATTACTCTGATCGTCGGGGGTGGATATCATGGAAAGTCCACACTGTTAAAGGCATTGGAGTCAGGGGTATATAACCATATTGCCGGGGATGGACGGGAGTATGTGATCACGGACGACAGTGCAGTCAAACTGCGTGCAGAAGATGGACGGAGTATTCAAAAAGCAGATATTTCCATGTTTATTAAGAATCTTCCGAATGGAAAAAATACAACGGAATTTTATACGGAGGATGCCAGTGGAAGCACCTCTCAGGCGGCAAATACAGTAGAAGCAATGGAGGCGGGCTCAACCCTGTTTTTGATCGATGAAGACACCAGCGCTACGAATTTTATGATCCGGGATGAACTGATGCAACGAGTGGTCAATCGGGAAGAAGAGCCGATCATCCCATTTATTGACCGTGTAAGCGAACTCTATGAAAGAGAGGGGATTTCCACGATTTTAGTCGCCGGAAGTTCCGGCTCCTATTTTCACAAGGCAGATACGGTGATTCAGATGAAACAATATCTTCCGGTGGAAATTACGGATTTTGCAAAAAAAGAGGCAGAGCAGTTTCCATTGGTATTAGAGCATATTGCAGAGGCAAAGCTGCCATCGTTTGAACGGATTGTGAAGCGGGACGTTGCTTTTCAAAAAGAGAATCGCATCAAAATGAAGGCATTGGGAAAAGAAGCAGTTTCCGTTAATCGTGAAGAGGTGGATCTGCGTCTGGTCGAACAACTTACAGACCATGAACAGTTAGAAGCGTTAGTGCAGATCTTAAAATATATGAAGCTGCATATGTTTGACGGAAAACGCACGCTGCAGGAAGCAGTGGAGGAACTGTATACAGCTATGCAGAAAAAAGAATTTGCAGCATTTTGCACGGGAGGTATACCGGGAAATCTTGCACTTCCGAGAAAACAGGAAATCTATGCGGTGCTAAACCGCTGTAGAGGATTGTTAAAGATCGAATAAGAATCATATGAACATAGGTAAGATTATATTAGGAATTCAGGTGAAGAAATTTTGAAACCAAAAGTAAAAGCACAAAAGCTGGATATACACGGTATTTCCGAAAAGCAGAACGTTTTCCACAATTATGATGGCGTATCCGCTCAGTTTGTCCATTACGGCAGTGCTGATGTTTATTGCACTGCTATGGTACCGACCGTCGAAAAAATATGCGGCTGGTAAGGCATAGTTAGAAAAATGTGTTATAATGCCCTTATGAATAAACAGGAAATTTACAATTATTTAAAAGAACAAAACATCTGGCACGAGGTGACAGAACACAAAGCAGTATTTAATATGGAGGAGCTCGCCGAGGTGGATATTCCGTACCCGGAGGCTGATGCAAAGAATCTTTTTGTACGCGATGACAAGAAAAGAAATTACTATCTGATCACAGTGAAGGGAGATAAAAAGGTAGATTTAAAAGAGTTCAGAAAGAAAAATAACACGCGTCCTTTGCGTTTTGCATCTGAAAATGACTTAATGGACATCCTGGGACTGATACCGGGGGCGGTAACACCGCTTGGAATCCTGAATGATGAAGAGAGAAAAGTGCAGGTGTTTTTAGACAGAGAGTTTTTAGAAGGACGAAAGCTGATCGGAGTCCATCCAAATGAGAATACGGCAACCGTCTGGTTAAAGACAGAGGATTTACTCGATATTATAAAAGAACATGGCAACCCGGTACAGGTTTTAGAACTTTAGTTAAAAGAAGATTTGATTTTTGAGGTACAAAAAGATGAGTCACGATGGCATTGAAAAAGCAAAATTAGAGGATTTGCCGAGGATACTTCAGATCTATGCATCTGCCCGGAAATTTATGAAGCAGTCAGGCAATCCCAAGCAGTGGGGAGACAGTTTTCCGCCGGAAAGTCTGCTGGTAAAAGATATTGAAAAAGGGCAGCTTTATGTGATAAAAGATGATACAGGTATTCATGGAGTGTTTGCTTTTATCATTGGAAAAGAGCCGACCTATGAAAAGATAGAACAAGGAGCATGGATTTCTGATACAGAGTATGGAACACTGCATCGTGTTGCCGGAGATGGAACGATTCATGGTATTTTTGATAAGATCGTAGATTTTTGCGGACGGAAAATAGAACATCTGAGAGTAGATACGCATGAACAGAATCGGATTATGCAGCACCTCATCAGCAGAAATGGATTCCAAAAGTGTGGGATCATACATGTGTTAGATGGAACACCCCGAATTGCTTATGAGAGGCTAAAAGAATAATGTTACATATACAAAAACCACAGCAGGATATTACGGTGCAGTTAGAACAGGGAAAAATCCTTCCACTGGTATTCCGTCTTACAATACCTGCTGTTATTGCGCAATTAATTACATTTTTATATAACATCGTAGACAGAATGTACGTTGCCAGAATTGATGGCTCCGGAATGGATGCATTGGCAGCGTTGGGAATCGTTTTACCGATTACACTGATTATTCAGGCATTTGCAAATCTCGTTGGACTTGGCGGTTCTCCGCGAGCCGGTATCAAACTGGGTGAAGATAATTGTAAGGAAGCCAATCGCATTTTTAATACGGCATTTTTCATGTTGCTGGTGCTTGGAATCTTGATTGGCATGGTTACTTTTCTGTTTTCTAAACAGATCGTGCTGCTCTTTGGATGTCCACCCAGTGCTGTCGGATTTGCTACTGCCTATTTGAAAATTTATTCCTGTGGTACGCTTTTTGTCATGCTGGCACAGGGGTTGAATCCGTTTATACTGACACAGGGATATTCATTTATTGCAATGAGTGCTGTTTTAATCGGTGCAGTCATCAATATTGTGTTGGACCCAATTTTTATTTTTACTCTACGGATGGGAGTTCGCGGCTCCGGTCTGGCAACAATTTTCTCGCAGTTTTGTTCCTGCATCTGTATTATTTGCTTTTTCTTCTCTAAGAAAAGTCTGTTTCATTTTTCTGTTAAGGATATGCAGATTTCTTTTGCAAGAATTGCCAATATTGTGTCACTTGGTTTTACTCCGTTTATTATGACACTGACAGAATGTGCCATCCAGATTGTTTTTAATATCAATCTTAATCGTGCTACGGGAGGAAATAAGGATTATACGGCTGCATTGACGGTTATGCTCAGTGCATTACAACTGATTTCTCTGCCGTTAAACGGTCTTGGGAATGGAATGCAACCGTTTGTCAGTTACAATTACGGAAAGGGAAATGCAGAGCGATTAAAGCAGGGCATCCAATATGTGACGGTAATTGCCTTTATTTTTGCGGTATCCATCTGGTCGGTTTCGCTTGCGGTTCCCCAGATGTATGCACATATATTTTCGTCTAGTGAAGCAGTGACGGGCATTGTGAAACATTATACGCCGTTTTTTTTGATGGGTTCCATTATGTTTTTTGTACAGATGACCCTGCAAAATATCAATGTTGCTCTCGGTCAGGCAAAATCTGCCCTGTTACTTGCGGTCATCCGGAAAGTTATTATTTTGATTCCACTCTGTTTTGTGCTGACGCATTTTCTGGGCTTTAAGGGTGTATACATGTCCGAGGGAATTGCCGATCTTGTGGCGGGAATCATTACTGCGATAGTCATATTTAAGACATTTCCAAAAATCTTTCGGGAGCGTGAGATAGAGGTAAAAGAGAAGATGCAAATAAGGTGAAATATATGAGTGGGATAGACGGAGATATGGTATGAAAAATCATTACATCACATCATTTGTACAAAGTCTGAAGCAGTTACAATTTTAGGATATTGCAAACCGGATTCCAGAAAATCTTTATCCCCTGTCAGCAAAATATCGGCATTGGCATAAATGGCAGCCCGAAGAATGGGACGGTCATTCACATACCAACCCATGATTCGGATAGCTTACAGCTTTGGTAAAGGCTTGGTAAGGAGTTCCCTTATGATTTAATGCGGCAGAAATTAGAATATTAGTATCAATTAGAACGTTCATTAAACCTCACTTTCTGCGCGTACTTCTTTTACTAAGTTTATGACTGCATCCTCGGATGTGAGTTCTGCTTTTGCTGCTTCTCCGGTCATCTGTGCCTGGAGCATCTGCATTGCATAGACTGCGGAATTGATTAGACGGACATTTCCGTTTTCGACAACAAAAGTAACTCTGTCGCCATTTGAAACCCCCAGAATTTCTCGGATATCTTTTGGAATAGTGATTTGTCCTTTTGACATGACCTTAGCGCTATCTATAAATGTATTAGTTGCCATTAAAACACCTCCATTTTTAAGTATGAAAAGTAGGGAAATTCGTACTCATATTATATGCTGTATCTTTATAATTATCAACTATTTTTACAGCATTATATGAAATTTTATATTTTTTTATAATAGTATTTGTAAAAATATGAAGCATGTTCGTAATTTTATTTCAAAAACAAAAGCAGATAGATTCAACACAGGTCTATCCGCTTTAAAATTCATATATTTAAGTTAGCTACTAGCTATTGTACTGATCCTAGCCAAAGTATCTCTTCAACAGTCCTGCAAATGCTTTTCCATGTCTGGCCTCATCCCTAGCCATTTCATGCACGGTATCGTGGATCGCATCGAGATTCAGTTCCTTTGCACGTTTTGCAAGGTCAAATTTTCCGGCAGTAGCACCGTTTTCAGCAGCAACTCTTAACTCTAAGTTCTTCTTTGTGCTGTCCGTTACAACTTCGCCAAGCAGCTCTGCAAATTTAGCAGCATGTTCAGCCTCTTCAAAAGCAGCTTTTTCATAATACATACCGATTTCAGAATAGCCCTCGCGGAAAGCAACTCTAGCCATCGCCAGATACATACCAACCTCAGAACATTCTCCTTCAAAATTCATTCTTAAATCAGAAATAATATCTTCGCGTACACCCTGTGCAACACCGAGAACGTGCTCTGCAGCCCAGCTCATTTCACCTTCCTGTTTCTGGAACTTTTCAGCCGGAGCTTTACAGATCGGACAGACATCCGGAGCAGAATCTCCTTCATGAACGTAACCACATACACTACATACATATTTTGCCATAATTTTTTTCCTCAACTTTCTTTTTATATTTTTAGTTTGCCTGCTTTAGCAGGAAATATTCTTTATTAGTAATAGTAACTATTACTGATTTTAATATAACAAAAAGTAAGACAGATGTCAACTACTTTTTAAATTAAATTTTTTGGCACATTCCGGGCATTTTCCAAAGAAGTGTGTAATATTGCCTTCAACAATGCCATCAAAATTGTGGTTGGCAATCACATTGATATGGTCAATTGACTCCATTTTTAAATCGTAAACGGCACCGCATTCCGTGCAAAAAAAGTGGTAATGGGGGTCGATACATCCGTCAAAACGATCCGGTCCGACACCTGTGGAAATCTTCAGGATTTCTCCGTTTTCCGCTAAAAGAGCCAGATTCCGGTACACCGTCCCAAGGCTGACATTTGGAAATTCCTCCTTAATGCCCAGATATACTGTTTCCGCGGTAGGGTGATTGGAATGGGTGGCGAGGTAAAACTGAATCGCCTCCCGCTGTTTACTGTGTTTTCTCATAAAAACCTGCTTTCTATGTCAGAACAATATAATAATAGTAATGATAACTAATTACAAATATAATATATAATAAAAAAGAAATCCTGTCAATTCTTTTCAAAAATCCTGCTGCATATATATAGGTAAAAAGCAATTAGGAGGAGCAATGCAGAAACTAAACCGTTTTGTCACCTACATTTATTCTTATCGTGACAGCCAGAGGGATACCAATGTGGGATTTGCAAAGGTGGATTGCAGAGGAGGGATTGTCCGCTTAGAAATACAGATACGAAAAAAAATAAAGGAAACAAAAGAAGCGCAGATCTGCCTGTTAGCGGGGACACCGACGCAGCCGGAGGCAATTCCGATCGGAGTCATGAAGTTTGAAAAAGAGACAGGGATCTATAAAGGAAGATTTTCGGCGAGTGAACTGGGCGGAAGCACTTACACCTTTGAGCAGGTGACCGGACTATATATCAAAGGCGAGCGGGAACTGTTTGCAAGCCAGTGGACGCAGGAAGAGATCCGCATAGCGGGAGTCAGAGTATTAGCAGTAGAAGAGAAACCGGAAGAAGGAATGTTGCAGGAGAATCCATCACAGGAAAGAAGAATATCAGAAGAACAGATGCAGGGAGAACCGTCCCAAGGGACAGATTTTCAGGAAAAGCATCAACAGCAACGAGAAGTGCCGGAAGAATATCAACAGAAGCAACAGACAACAGAAGCACAACCGGAGACATTACAGACAGAGTCATTGCAGAGACGAGAAAGACAGGGAAGACAAAGGAGAGAACAGCCGGAAAGCCCGACACTGCGGGCGACAGAGGCCGAACCGCAGTATGACTGGCGTTATGAATGGGAAAAACTGGATAAAAGTCCCGGAAATGAGCTGGTATTTGGCTTAGCTCTTTGGACCAGACATAAGGGCAAACCGTAAGTGGTCCTGCCATACGCCCTGAATCCAGGCACTTCCATGGGCAATGCCCTCCGCGGTAAACTCCAGTTTTTTCAAAAGATGTATCGAGGCATTATTGTCAGGATTGACATAGGCCTCAATCCGGTGGAGCTTTAATTCCGTAAAAATAAAGGAGATTAGAAAATGCAAAGCCTCCGTCATATAGCCCATATCACGGTAGGCAGCATCCATCTTATAACCGATGACACAGGACTGGAAAATGCCGCGGGAAATGTGCTGGATACTCATGGTACCGATAATGTGGTCAGGATGTTCCTTTTCAAACAGCCAGAAACGGACAGCCTTTTGCTGTAACATCATCTGATATTCGCACTGAAGGAGGCTCTTTTGGTATGGTAGAGTATAAAAATTTTCCGGTTTTTCACCATCGTACTTTTCAAAAGTAGAGCGGTTATTTTTGTGAAATTCCAACGTTTTTCCGGCAAAATCGGAAGAAAGGATCCGAATGTTAAGACGTTCGGTTTCATATTGAAAATTCATGCATCAACACCTCGAATCTCCACATGGGGAATATATTTCTGCAAAAGGGACTGGATATCCTCCAGTTCTTTTTTGGTATAGGAAGAAAAAACAGGGTGGATCACCTGCTCGGATTCCTGATAAGACTGCAAAAAATAGGAATCAGCACCGGCGATCCACGCACCGATTTCTTCAAAATCTTTAAGAGTATGCAGCTCCCTCACAATCGTTGTGCGGAATTCATAAGGCACCGTTCCTTCCAATAAAAAGGCAGCGGATTCTGCGATTTTTTCCATAGAAAAAGAAGGAGCGTTGCAGATTTCCTGATAGCGGGAAGGGGCGTGTTTGATGTCCATAGCCACATAGTCGATCAGATTGCTGTGGCAGAGAGACTTTAAAACCTCAGGATGGGAACCGTTAGTGTCAAGTTTTACTAAATATCCTAAATCTTTGATTTTTTTAATAAAATCAAAAAGTTCCGGCTGCAAGGTCGGTTCGCCTCCCGTGATGCAGACACCGTCTAAAATGCCCTGCCGTTTTTTTAAATGGGAAAGGACGGTATCCTCAGAGATCAGCGGCAGACTGCCGGGCGAAAGCACCAGATCACCGTTGTGGCAGTAAGGACAGCGGAAATTGCAGCCGCCGAAAAAAACGGTACACGCAAGATAGCCGGGATAATCTAAAAGAGTTGTTTTTTGAAAACCATGTATTTCAAGCATAATGACCTCACATAATAATCCTGTATTACTATAGATTATGGCACAGACAGATTGGAAAGTGAAGATTAAATTGACAAAACGGAGAAAATTATGTATACTTATATTTCCGAGCAGCTGGGGTGGCAGCGGTACCCTGTACTAGCAATCCGCTATAGCTAGAGTGATATTCTGCCTCGGGTCTTAGATGTTAAGGCAGCCCTTTGTAAGTGGCGTTGACGTTTGGGTCTTACGCAACGGAAATCTGTGAACCGTGTCAGGTCAGGAATGAAGCAGCACTAAGCAGAACCTTTCGTGTGCCGTGAGGGTGCCTGGACTGAGTTAACTGCAAAGGTAACGTTTGGCATCGGGATTCAAAGCAGAATGCTCGGATTTTAATGCCTATTATTTTATTTAGAATTAGAGAAGTTCCGGTCTGGAGGGACAAGCATGGTAAAAAAAATAAGAGATTTTCTCTATGAATTATGTAATTATTTAGAGCTGATTATGGCAGTGGTAGTAGTTGCCGGAATTGTCATTGCAGCATTGGGATTAAGAGAGGAATTTTTGCTGTTCTGGTCACAGAGAGGGCATACCGGATCATTTTATGTATTCCTCGATGCAATCTTTGAAATTGTCATCAGTATTGAGTTCTTAAAAATGCTCTGCCAGCCGAGTGCCGATACCGTATTAGAGGTATTGATTTTCCTGGTATCAAGGCATATGATTATAGGAGATACGTCGGCATTTGAGGATTTTGTATCAATTGTCAGCATAGCATTGCTTTTTGCAATTAAAAAATACATTCAGATTCCGCCGGAGGCAGGAAAGAGAAAGAGTATTTTTTCTACATGCAGGAATGAGATAGGGGATGAAAAATCCGATGGAGAAGAATAGGGAAAAATATATGCGCGCAGCCATACGGGAAGCCAAGAAGGCGTATGCCTTAGAAGAGGTTCCGATTGGCTGCGTGATTGTGTATCAGGACAAAATCATAGCGAGAGGTTATAACCGGCGTAACACCGATAAGAATACGGTTGCCCATGCAGAAATGTCTGCAATCAAAAAGGCGAGTAAGAAGCTGGGGGACTGGCGCTTAGAGGGATGTACGATGTATGTGACCTTAGAGCCTTGTCAGATGTGTGCAGGAGCGATTGTACAGGCGAGAATCGATGAAGTTGTCATAGGAAGTATGAATCCGAAAGCAGGATGTGCGGGTTCTGTGTTAAATCTCTTGGATATTCCTGCGTTTAATCATCAGGTTCATATTACGAAGGGAATTTTAGAAGAGGAATGTTCGCAAATGCTCAGTGGTTTTTTTAAGGAACTGCGGGAAAAAAAGAGGAAAAACAAAGAAGTTGTATAAAAATGTAATTTTATAACCAAAAACTGAATGAAAAACATGGAAATTATATAGAAAACAAGTTATAATATCGTATAGAAAAAAAAGAAGTCAGAATATAGATGAAATGTTAGAACAAAAATGGTAATGGAGGTACGGTTATGGGGGAAAAATCATATCCGATTACTGTGGAGCAGTTTCAGGAAGGCATTGAATTGCTGTGTCCATGTATGGACGACTACTTATATTTATACGATTTTAAAAAAGATTATTACTATATCTCCTCCCATGCATTGGATAGATTCTGTATGCCGACAAATGCTTTTCATGATGTCCAAAAGACGCATGAAAAATTTGTGCATCCGGAGGATTTAGAAATGCTTCAGGAAGATCTTTCTCAAATGAAGCAGGGCATCAAGCATTTTCATAATCTTCAGTATCGGTGGTTGGGACTGGACGGACAGCCAATCTGGATTAACTGCCGTGGACGGACAGTGAACGGTGAAGATGGGCAGCCAATGTGCATGGTCGGATGTATTAACGAGATAGGAGCAAAGCAGAAGGCGGATAATGTCAGTGGTCTGTTAGGAGAAACCAGCCTACAGGATTATTTATATACCATAGGCAAGGTGTTTCCGGAAGGATTCATTCTGCGTATCGGTATTGATGATTTTAAAGACATCAATGAAAATCTGGGTATCGAATACGGCGATATGATCATCCACGAGACAGCCAACTGCATCGCAAGATGTATTGCACCGGGGCAACAGCTTTATCGCATTGTGGCAGATGAATTTATTATTGTGGATTTTCTGGGCGGAACTACGGATGAGGCAAAGAAGCTGTATAAGAAAGTCCGTTTTGAGATAGACAGGTTCATAGAGCAGAATCATTACGAGACAGTCTATACCATTTCAGCAGGTCTGTTAGAGAGCAGGGATGTGACGGAGCACTCCTTTCAGAATCTGATGAAGCTGTCAGAGTTTGCACTAAGTGAAGCAAAGCGTGATGGCAAGAATCGCTGCTACATATTTTGTAAGGAAGATTATGAGAAGTTCCTTAGGAAAAAGGAACTGGTACGCGATTTGAGGCGTTCGGTATACAATGATTTCAGTGGATTTGAGACGTATTTTCAGCCGATTGTGAGTGCGGTGGATAATCAACTGTTTGCAGCCGAGACCCTGTTGCGTTTTCATTCGGAAAAAATGGGTATGGTTTTACCGGTGGAATTTATCCCGATTTTAGAGGAAACAGGTCTGATTATACCGGTTGGCAAATGGGTGCTTCATCAGGCACTGTCCGTATGCCGTGAGGTTCACAAGCATGTGCCGGATTTTAAAATCAGTGTCAATGTTTCCTATATACAGGTTATGAAGAGTCCGATTCTGACAGAGATTTTAACCAGTGTCAGGGAATACGGTTTAAAGCCGGAAGATGTTATTGTAGAGTTGACGGAGAGCGGCTTTTTAGAGTCAAATTATCGTTGTATGGATTTGTGGAAGCGTCTGCGTGAGCATGGAATTTTACTTGCGCTTGATGATTTTGGAACGGGATATTCAAATTTCCATTATCTGTATGACCTCAGTCCGAATATGATTAAAATTGACCGGACCTTTACGGTAAGGGCATTGAGCAATGAATATGAATACAATTTGCTGCGTCATATTATTGAGATGATTCGCGGCATCAATTTAAAGCTCTGCATAGAAGGAATTGAGACGAAAGAGGAGTTGGAGCGTATTAATCGTCTGAAACCGGATTATATACAGGGATATTATTTTGGAAAGCCATGTCCTTATGAAAAATTTTATCATGATTTTATAGAGCAGGCATAGGATAAGGAGAAAACACATCATGGCGATTGAACAGGTCAGGGAATATTTTAGGAAAGCCGGGATAGAGGAACGGATACAGGAGTTTGAGGTTTCGAGTGCCACGGTGGAATTGGCGGCAGAGGCACTGCGTTGTGAGCCGTGCCGAATCGCAAAATCGCTGTCGTTTCTGGTGGATGATACGCCGGTCTTAGTAGTCACGGCAGGCGATGTGAAGATTGATAACCGGAAGTATAAAGAACAGTTTGGAACAAAGGCAAAAATGCTCAAACCGGATGAGGCACCGGAGCGGATTGGTCATGCGGTGGGCGGTGTATGCCCGTTTGCCGTAAAGGATGGAGTAAAGGTTTATCTGGATTGTTCCTTACGGAGATTTGATACTGTATTTCCGGCATGCGGGAGCAGCAATAGTGCCATTGAATTGTCGATACCGGAAATGGAGCAGTATTCCGGATTCATAGAGTGGGTAGATGTGTGCAAGAATCCTTAAAGGGTTCAGGGATGCACGTTTGCCGGAAGTGACTAAAAAAACAGCAGGAGGTTTGATGCAAAAACTTCCTGCTGTAGACATTTTAATTACTAATTATTAATTTTAGATTTAATTTTTATTCATCAGATTTTTGCCTGCATTCCATGCTGTTGCAACTTTCTCACCTGTAGAATAATAGCCATTCTGAAACTGATCAAACATTAGAGCGTGAAGTTTCTCCGGGTCTACCTTGCCATTCTCAGAAAGTACATCTTCCTCTGCTTTAACATTTACAATCTTTCCAACGATTCCTGATACATGCTCTGTATCCAGAAAATCCAGAAGTTCACATTCCATTACGACAGGAAATTCTTCGGTACTCTCTTACAGAAAGAGGCATCTCACTCATGGAAGTTCTTGATCAGCTATGTACCTGGGGCGAAGAAAATAGAAGACCAATCCCTGAAACGCGTTAACCATAACTTTTCAGGGATTGGAGGACCTGGAGGCTTTTTTCTTAAAACATTCTCAATATATTCTCGATATCCCTGCTCCAAAATACTGAATGCACAGCTGTTATCAGTTAATTTCTTTTTCATAATTCTGGAGATATCGATTGTAGTCCTTATTTATACGGTAAAAATCCATATTTTATCCTCCATAGTATAACAAAACAGGGAGATAAGAAGCTTATCTCCCTGAATATTAACGATTCGCATTTTAAGCTGCGAAGCACTTAAATTAAAGGTTCACATTCAAAGTAGTGAAGCACTTAAATTAAAGGTTTGCACTCAAAGTAGCAACGCACTTAAATCAAGCAAGTAATCTTGCTCATCTATATTATATGTAATTATCATGAAAGGATCAATAAAAATATTTTGATTTACATTTACAATTTTCTTATCGGATGCCTGATAACAGTTTTGCATTTTTCCTGTGCAACTTTTCTAGGGTCTGATAAATAGATTTCGTGATGGTGTCGTTCATTGGTGAAAACTTCATTTCCACCTAAAAACATGATGAACCCTCGCAACTTCCGAGTTGTTTAAATTCTACATCAAACTATTCATATACACTTTCGTATATCTTCTCGCCATCTTGAAGAATTAAACGGATTTCTGTATTTCTTTCACATAATTCCTTTTCTTGTTCTTCTGAAAAAGTATATTCATACTTCCCATGCTCATCTAAACAAAAAATTGAGTGCTCCATTTTTCCTTCCTGATCCCTTCCACTCCACCGTATTTGGATATTATCTCCATTTTCTATTGTATAATAATCCAAAACTGCATTGTGGAAATGAAGCACGAAATCAAAATACTTCGGCATTGACTGATTTGGCAACGTATAATAGCTTTCCTGGTCAATCATCTTTTTATAATAACCTGACTGCTTATCAAAACGAAATTCATTCATTTCCACGCCTTTATGAAACTTCGTTTCTAAAGAGTTTTTTGCATTATTCCAAGCAATGCCCCAGCCTGTTGCACCAATCGCCAATGCTGCCACAATACAAACCAGAATTAAAATTGCATTTTTCTTAAATCTTTTACTAAACGTTATTTCCTTATTCAATTTTTTGACCATCTTCTTATCCTCCTTTAGCATAACATCCAGGGAGATATTAAATTCATCGCTCATAGAAATCAGAGTTTCTAAATCCGGATAATTCTTTTCTTTCTCCCAATTTGATACTGTCTGTCGTGTAACATGAAAAATTTGGGCAAATTCTTCTTGTGTCATTTTTCTTTCTTTTCGTATATCCAAAATTGTCTGTCCTAATTTCATGTCATGTGTTCCTCCTTTCAGTATCATTATGCTTTTAATTCTTTCAGATGGCTAGCAAGTCAAACTTGCATTGAATCATGCACTGCGCAAGTGTTATTTACATGCCTGATTTTAACTGATCATACCATAAATTAATATATTTAGTTGACAAATCGCCAATGCCGGGGAAATATAAAAAGGTGTGCCTCACAACGTCCGATTTTTCAGAGCTGATTCTGCATCATGCATAACCGCAAGTTTCCATTTATTTCTTTTTGCGGTATTTAGGTTCAATACCTACTACATACGCTGCTATAGCCGCAATACTAATAAGCATTGCACCCAATATTGGTATTATAATTAAACCCGAATTTTGCCTATCTAATAAAGGCAATCCAATTAATGTAAACAAAACACCATATACGCACCACAATATACCCAAAGCACGATTATAACCTTTCACATCTTCTATAGGTGCTACCTCAGCATTTGCCCAAAAGCCGAAAGGTTTTGCTTTCTTAGAATGAAACTCATAGATGCCCATTACAATAAATAATAAGCCGATGATTCCCCAAATTGTAAATGCTATGAATCTTTCTTCCATAAGAGGTATCCTTTCTTTGCAAAACACTTCTTGCATTTTATTCAAAAAAATCATTTTGAGGTTTGAGTTTTAAGAGTTGGTCTTGTATGAAAAGAAGAAAAGTCTTATCGTTCAAACCTTTCAAATGTTCGGATTGACATTTTTTCTATCGTATTGTATTATCTATTCATGAAAGAAATGGGTTTTGTGCCAAGTAAAGCCTTATGGCTCCAACGGGGTGCTCGTTTCTTTTTTTATGTCTATAATATCGTATAAATACATTTTGCCATCGCTTGCATGTCTTATTAACAAAGATGCATGAAATACATTATATCTTTCTATATTTTCGTTATCATCATATACAGGTAGTGCAAAATACGAATTATATCTATACCAGCCATTTTTTGCATTCCAATTATGTTTCTCTTCATTATTTTCTCTAAAAAATCTTCCTGTTGATATTTCTATCATTTCAGGAAGTCCCTGTGCTGCATTTGCTTTAGCCTTTGCCACTGCTCCGTTCAACTTTTTTGTATATACAGATCCTGAATAT
The DNA here is from genome assembly GCF_040096355.1 of Maccoyibacter intestinihominis. Classification (NCBI taxonomy): domain Bacteria; kingdom Bacillati; phylum Bacillota; class Clostridia; order Lachnospirales; family Lachnospiraceae; genus Maccoyibacter; species Maccoyibacter intestinihominis. The sequence continues at coordinate 2,513 of NZ_JBBMEX010000009.1, read as the reverse complement.
TCACTTGGTAAATCAGATCCAATATATATAACATCTCCAGTAGAAGCCACCTTATAAAAATCACCGATATATTCTTTCAAGTATGCCCGGACTTCTTTCCAATGAATGGATCTTTTTCCCTTAAATCTAATATCATTTATCACTACAATATTGTTCCCATCAACATCCTGAATAACAGAAATATTACGTCGCTGTTTCTTCGTATGGCTAGTTTCATTAATCTCTTTACAAATTTCGAGGAGTTCCAAATATCTTATAATTCCCCTCTTTCCTTCAACATCTGATTTTCTAAACAATTCCAGCATATGATCTTCATCTATGAAATAATCCGTAGAAGTTACTTGAACCGGACTTCCTTCATCACAAAGCAAATCCACTAGTGACATATCCAGTGCTTTACATATTGCGGCAAGTTTATCTGCCTGAGGATTGATCTGTTTCTTTCTCCAGTCGCTGATTGTACTTGTTGCAATACCAGTTCTTCTGGACAGTTCCGTCTGACTCATATGTAGTTCGTTAAGTCTGGCAAAGATTTTTTCATATAACTTCATGGTACAATACCCTTTCTACGCCTGCTAATTCCGATTTTTCGGATATTGTATCATAATCAATTACCAATATCAATATTTATCCGCAACCCACAACCATTTTCATTTTCTCGTATCTCATTTTTACAAATCTTTAACATGAAAGAATTGCAATCTTATCTGTACCATATTTTTCCCCAAATTTATTAGGCACTTTTTCTGAATATTTCCTTGCAAGGCAACGATTGATATGCGGTCGGTAAAAAATGTATTCCATGACTTGTTTTAGCGCAGTACTTCCGTAACCCTCTCCCTGTTTGGAAGCATCTATCATCATATTCCGGAATATCATAATCGTAGATGACCATTACGTAACCAACCATTTCATCCCCAGCATAAATTCCAAATGGCTGGCACTGATCTCGATAAACATACGCTTGTGCTAAACTTCGGATTGGATGGGAAACATATTCCTCCTGTCCCTCAGCCAGTTTTAAACGGAATGCATCAAGAAAGTTGCTTCAGTAATTTTTCTCAGATTTATCATTTATTTTTCTCCCTTTGTCAAATACCTATTTTTATGTTTCTTTTTCAATTCATCAAACTGGAATTTATATAATTATTCCTCTAACTTTCCCCATTTTATAGGCTTTCCCGCCTGTCCATTAGTGAAATGATATGTAGTTTCCCTTATTTTTGCCCTTATGAGATAATCACAAGGGAAATAAGGGAAATTTTTTAGTCATTGCCCACCACTTTATCAAGAAGCCGAACTGATTTTCGTTTCGCATCTCTTGTGGAGTGAGCATAGACGTTCATTGTGGTACTGACATCTGAGTGTCCCAACAATTCCTGCACATCTTTTGGGGCAGCTCCATTTGCTAAAAGGTTGCTTGTATAGGTGTGACGTAACTGGTGGAAATGAAAGCCTTCAAATCCCTCTAATGTTTTTGCCACCTTTCTGCAAACAGTCCCCAAAGTAGTTGGAAGTTCCAAACAACCATCCGGTCTTAAACAGACGAAAGAAATTTCTTTATAATCTGTCGGGACTTCCTCTGTTCTGTCTAAACAATAATATTCGTAGTACACTCTGTTTTTCTCTTTGACCGCTTTGTAGTAGTTCGTGTGATAAAGTTCTCCGTACTGCATTCGATTTTTTAACTGCTCTTTCCGGGCATTACGGAAAATCTCTACCAGCGTATCTCCAAAATCAACAATCCTCACTTTTTTCCGCTTGGTTGGTCCGATGATATATTTGCGCTTTGAGCCATCGTATCGGATGCTACGTCTTATGGTAAGGCATTGTTCTTCCAGATTTACGTCCTGCCACGCCAAACCGCAGGCTTCTCCAATACGAAGCCCGGCATAATAGGCTATCTGGATTGGAAGTATTGCGGCTGGGTTCTTTTTTTTCAGATAAGCAAGCAATCTTTCATAATCTTCTCGTGAAATTGGTTGGATATTTCCGTCCATGTCCTCGTCTGAAAACAAATCAACTTCATCCGTCTGATACCGCAGTTTAATATACTGCATGGGATTAAACGTAATATACTGTTTTGGAAATACTGCAAAGCGGAAGGACTGCTGCATGACTGCGGAAAAAGAATGGATGTAATCTTTGCTGTAACCCTTTCTCTCTTTTCCGTCGGGATGAACTCCCCCGAAGGAAAGCAAATCAAAAAAGGATTGCAAATGCTCAGAGGTTACATTTTTTAATTTCCGTTCTGCCAGCGGATGTTTCTTAATATTTCGGATTGTTCCGAGGTAATTCTCCACAGTACCATTGCTGAGCGTACCTGTTTTTAATTCCTCCTCTGCCCACACATCCAAAAGTTGTCCGACTGTGAGATTTTCCGCTTTGGCAACAAATTTCTTTTTCTCATAATCATCCATTGCCTGACGGAGCAGTTTTTCAGTTTCACTTTTGCTTTCTGTTCCAACGCATTCTTTCTGAACAAGATTGCCGCTTGCGTCCTCTACATAGAA